>NZ_JBUYWC010000010.1:0-266335 GCF_055230935.1 Rhodococcus ruitaii
GCGGTCCATCGACGTCACCAGGTTCGGCGACACCACCCCCCGGATCATTCGAGAGACAGGGGCGAGAAGTCATACCGAACTTGGCGACCGTCACCCTGTGTTGCAGGGCTATGAAAAAGGTAACGGGGGGGAGCTGCGTGACGCTCCGTCCGAATTGTCCGGGCCGGTGGTCCGGACATGGCTTTGCCAGCCCTTTCGGTACTTCTGTAAAATTATTCGACCAAAGTATTGTGATCGCTATCGCACTCGTTTAGCGTTGAGGCAGTGCAAGTCGCACGCGGGTGTCATGTGCCCCATCAGCGGCTTGATGTCACCCGTGGGCGATGACCGAACTCTTGAGAGGAGACACTCAGTTGAGTGGACGCACAGCACTGGTGACCGGCGCGGGTGCCAACGTCGGACGGGCGATCGCATGTCGCCTGGCAGGTAACGAATCGGTGGCGCGCGTCATCGTCAACGACGTTAACTCGGAGAGTGCCACCAACGTCGCCGAAGAGATCTCTAAAGAGTTCTCCGTGGCAGCCGAGGCAATCGTCGCCGACCTGACCAAATGGTCAGAGGTCGAGGCCATGTTCGAACAGGCAGGCCAGGTCGACATCCTCGTGAACAATGCGGGTGTTCCTCCGAATTATCCTGCGCCGAAACTGTTCGTGGACACGACGCCGGATGACTGGCGACCGTGGATCGAACTCAATCTGCTCGGGGTGATGTATGCGACCCGGCTTGCGCTACCGGGAATGATCGCCGGCAATTGGGGCCGTGTGATCACGATCATCTCCGATGCCGGCCGGGTGGGAGAACCACGGATGGCGGCCTATGGAGCCGGAAAAGCCGGAGCCGGAGCGCTCATGCGAGGCGTAGCCCGCGAGGTCGGCCGCAACGGGGTCACCTGCAACAACATCGCGCTCGGGACGATGAGCAACGTCACCGCGCACCTCGACGAGGAACAGATCGCGAAGATGCTGAAAAACCATTACATCGTGCAACGCACGGGTGACTTCGAAGATCCGGCGGCCGCCGTCGGTTACCTCGCCTCGGATGATGCAAGCTGGGTGAGTGGGCAGACGCTCGCGGTCAACGGCGGATACTCGGTCACGCTGTGAGTGGGGTCGGAGAGGGTGTGCGATCGAAGCTCGTCGGTCACGTGCTCTGGGTGACACTGGATCGTCCGAGCAGCCTGAATGCTTTCGATTGGGCGGCTTACGAACAGCTGAAGACGCAGTGGGACAGGATCATCGACGACGACGAAGTGTGGGTCGGTGTGATCCGGGGGAGAGGGGATAGGGCCTTCTGCACCGGAGCCGACCTCAAGTCCCTGCCGCAGGAGATCACGGCGCGTCGCGACGCGGGTGATCCGGATGCCTATCCGCCCATCGCCTTCAACGACAGGTTTTGCCCGAAACCGCTGATCGCCTCCCTCAACGGTGACGCGATCGGTGGTGGGCTCGAACTGGCTCTGGCCTGCGACATCAGGATCGCCGCTTCCCATGCGCGGTTCGCGCTTCCCGAGGTGCGCTGGGGCGGGATGCCGGGGGCCGGTGGAACACAGCGTCTTCCCCGTGCGGTCCCCCCGTCGGTTGCGCTCGAATTGATGTTCTCGGCTCGGTTGATGCCGGCCCACGAGGCACTGCGGGTCGGGCTGGTCAATCAGGTTGTGGAGTCGGACGAGCTGGAAGCCACGACGGAGCAGGTGGTCGAGCGCATTGCTAGTCAGGCGCCGCTGGGTCTGCGCGGCATCAAACGGGCCACATACGCGGGACTCGATGCGCGCCTGGACCACGGGCTGGAGATCGAACGCACCGAGGCCGATGCGGTCATAGCCAGCGCAGACTACCGCGATGCCATGTCCGCCTTCGCAAGCGGCGCGAAACCCGAATGGAAGGGGCGCTGATGTCTGCCACTGAGACCCTGGCCCCCTCGTTCGATCCCGCCGTCCTGGAGGTCGCCGACGGATCGGTACGGCTGCTCGCTGCCCGGTGCACCGCGACCGACGATCATTCGTTTCCCTACAGCGACTTGTGCCCCCGATGCGGGGCGCCCACGGAGAAGGTTACCTTGCCGAACACCGGTGTGATTTATGCTTCCGTCCGTCTGGAGGCACCTCTGACCATGCACCCGGTGCCGACGTCGATCGTGCAAGTCGATTTGCTCGGTGTCACCGTGTCCGGATGGTTGCGCTCAGGGACCCCGGTTACCGGTTCTGCTGTCGAGATCCAGCCGCTGTCGGTGGAATCCGAGGGTACGGCAGTCACCGCATACTGCTTCGAATCGGTTGTGCAGCAAGAGGGGACGGGTCATGCGTGATGTTTATGTGTTGGGCACCGGCATGTACAAGTTCGGTAAGTATCCGGATATGCGCGGTGACGAACTCGGCGCTTTCGCGCTGCATGATGCCCTCGCGGATGCGGAAATCGAGTGGAACATGGTCGAGTCTGTCTTCGCGGGTCACGTGGATTCGGGGCTGAACTCTCCACTGGATCTGATCCATGCGTTCCCCTGGACCGGAGTTCCCGTCTACCGTGTCGAATGCGCATCCGCCACCGGTGCACTGGCTTTGGCTCGTTCGGTTCAGTCTGTGGCCAGCGGCGAGGTCGAGGTGGCCGCTGCGGTCGGCTACGAGCGGATGCTGTCCGGCGGTTTCGCAAACATGATGGGTAATGAGGGCGTCAACCTCCACAAGGTCTCCGGCTTCACGCCGCTGTCCACTTTCGGTCTCATGAAGCACCGGCGCATGACCGAATGGGGTGATACGGACGAGGTGTTCGCCCGGATCGTCGCCAAGAACTTCGGTAATGCAGCACGGAATCCCAAGGCGCAGAGACGGCGCACTGTGACGGTCGAGGATGTGCTGTCGTCGCCGCTCGTCGCCGACCCGCTCCATCGACTCGAGTTGTGTCCGGTCGGTGACGGGGCGGCGGCGGCGATCGTCGTGAGCGGCGATTTCATCGAGAAGTTCCCCGCCGTCCGGGCTGTGAAGGTGATCGCCTCGGCCTCGGTGTCGGACCGGTACCATCACTGGGGTCCATTCAACTCGAACGTCGAGAGTGCGGCCCGGGTGGCAAAGCTGGCCTACGAACAGGCGGGCATCGGACCCGAGGATCTTGATGTACTGGAACTCCACGACGCCGCATCCGTCGAGGAGCTGCTCTTCATTGAGCAGATCGGACTCGCGGAGGTCGGTGGCGGGGCCAAGCTCATCCTGGAGAACAAGACCGCTATCGGAGGGGTCACCGCCGTGAACCCGAGTGGTGGTCTCATCGCGCGCGGACACCCGGGTGGTCCGACAGGTCTCGCCCAGGTGTACGAAGTGGTCCAGCAGCTTCGCGGCGAGGCCGGTGACCGGCAACAGCCCGATGCCCGTATCGGGATGGCTCACATGATCGGTGGCATGGGGATGTGGTTCGCGCACATCTTCGAAAAGTGAAGAGGTAACTATGTTTGTCGATTACACACCCGACCACCTGCAGTTCAAGTACGCCGTCGAGGACTTCGTCGAGAAGAGGGTCCGCCCGCTCGCGTCCGAGTTCGATTTCGACGCACCCCTCAGCGCACCGCAGGTCCACGAACTTCTCGCGCGATTGGGCGGAGGTGTGATGGACGAGGTCCCTCGCACCGAGGACGACGAAATTGACTGGATCGCAGTCGGAATCCTGCTGGAGGCCCTCTCCACGGTCAGCGGCTCCCTGGCCTTTCTCGTCATCGAGTCGTTGACCTTCCCGGCTTCGCTGCATTCGCTACTCGGCGATGCCCAGCGTGCCAGGTACGGGCACCTGTTCGAGAAGGGTAAGCACCTCGCGAGCGCCTTCTCCGAGCCCGGGGCGGGATCGAACCCGTCGGAGATGATCACCAGGGCCCGACAAGACGGTGACGGCTGGGTGATCAACGGCACGAAACTGTGGTCCTCGGGGGCGGGGCAGGCGGACGGGGTCTTCGTGGCCTGTCAGGTCACCGATGACGACGGAACCTCACGAATCAGCATGTTCCTAGTCGATCGTGCCGCGACGCCCTACGAGACGAGCGACGTCTCCATGCTCGGACTGCGCAGCCATTCTCTGTCGGAGATCCGATTCGATAACGTCCGGGTCCCTGCAGAAGCCCTCGTCGGGGCTGACAGCAGGGGAGCGCGGATCCTCGGATACATGCTCCAGCGGGCTCGTTGCACGATGGGGGTCATCGCGGTCGGGATCGCTCAGCGCGCGCTCGACCTCGCCACCGCGTACGCGCGTGAGCGCACGCAGTTCGGCAAACCCATTGCGAGCTACCAGCTGGTCCAGAAATTGCTCGCCGACATGGCCACCGAGGTCACTCTCGGACGGCTGATCTCGTTCCGTGCTCTCACCAAACTGCACACGGGACAACGTGCTTCGGTGGAATCATCGATGGCGAAGTCCTATTGCGCCGAAATGGCCGGACGGGTGACGCGTGATGCCATCCAGGTCCACGGTGCCATGGGTCTCAGTAGCGAGTCCGAGGTCGAGCGGCTTTTCCGAGATGCACGGATGCTGACCATCCCGGACGGGACGACCCAAATCCAGACGCTGGTCATCGGGCGTGAACTGACCGGAATCTCGGCGATCGTATGACGGTGCCACTCGACTCGACGCGAGAGGGGACGCGATGAGTGCATCACCGCACGGAGCGGTGCGGTTACTGGACTTCACCGGCACCTTGCCGGGCCCGCTGGCCACTGCGGTCTTCGCGCAGCTCGGGGCGGAGGTATGGAAAGTGGAAGGACCGGGGCGACCGGATGTTTCGCGGTCACGACACTCATTCAAGTTTCTGAATGACGGCAAGTCGATGATCGAACTCGACCTCAAGGCCCCCGAGGATCGCACCTGCGCACTGGATCTCGCATCGCAAGCCGATGTGTTGGTAGAGGCCTTTCGGCCGGGGGTCATGCGCCGTCTCGGACTGGACTACGAGACGCTCGCGGCTGTGAATCCGCGCCTGATCTACTGCTCGATCTCAGGCTTCGGTCAGACTGGGGTCCTCAGCAACCGACCCGCACACGACATCGTGCCTCTCGCCCAGGCCGGCGTGATTAACCGACACCGAGATCGCCAGGGCGAATTGATCTGTGAGCCACTTCCTGGTCTGTTTGCCGACATCACATCGGCGCTGCTCGCGGTCATAGGTATCCAGGCCGCGTTAGCCGAGCGAGAATCAACCGGCCGCGGCCGGTATCTCGATATCTCGATGTCGGACGCAGCGCTGTTGTTGAACTCCGCTGACGTTGCGGACTCCGTGGCGACGCCCGACAGTGTCGACAGGCCGCTGGGTCAACGCTTGTCGCACTACGGGGTGTTTGCGTGCGCTGATGGTCGTCACCTGGTACTCGGCATCGCTCCTCACGAGGACAAGTTCTGGGAAGCGCTGTGCGTCGCGGTCGGTATCGACGAGGCATGGCGGGGCCTCGATTCGGGCGAGCGGGCTGACCGAGCCGAGTCTCTGCATACGATGTTGTCCGCCCACTTCAGTGCTCATTCGTTGAGTTACTGGATCGGGATGCTGGACGGGGTGGACATCCCTTGGGCCCCGGTCCGAACTGCCACTGAGGTGGTGGGTGATTCTCCTCAGAACGTCCCGGGCATGCCAGGGACGTTTATACCGATCGGGTTCACCGACCTGCCGAAGCGACAATCTGCAGGCCCTCCCGGGGCCGACACCGACGGTGTCCTCGCACAGATCTACGACGGCGCGTCGGATCACAGACGCGCACAGTACGACAGCACCAACAAGACAGGACTGCCATCATGAATCTCGCGTTTCTAGTAGCACGCGCCGCTCGCCTCTGGCCGGAGCGCGTCGCCGTTGTCGACGGTGACCGCACCCAGACCTTCTCGCAACTTGACGAGAATTCGTCACGTCTCGCCTCGGCATTACGGGCACGAGGTCTGGTCCGCGGTGACCGGGTCGCGATGCTCGTGGGTAATCAGACCGAGTGGTTCGAGATGACCCTGGGTGTAATGAAGGCTGGTCTGGTACGCACGTACCTGAACCCACGGTTCACCTCTTCCGAGGTCACTTACCAGCTAGCGCACTCAGGCGCGCGGCTCCTCATCGCGAGTGACGAGTTTATGCCTCTCCTCGACGGCGCCCAGAGCGACAGCCTCGAAGAGGTAATCGTAATCGGGGAGCAGTACGAGAAGTTGCTCGCCGCCGGCCAGCCCGATTTCCAGTTCGTCAACGTGCCAGACGAGTTCCCGATCGAGTTCCGTTACACCTCGGGTACCACCGGAAGTCCTAAGGGTGCAATCCTCACCCATGGTCAGTATCGCGCCCACGCCTACGGCATGATGTATCACACGAATTGGCGCGAGGACGACGTTCTTCTCCATGCGGGACCGCTAAGTCACTCGTCGGGTGGGATGGTCGTCGGCATGCTGGCCGCTGGCGGCAAGAACGTCATCCAGCGTGGATTCGACGTGGGTGACATGCTCCGCAACGTCGAGGAGCACAAGATCACGACGATGATCCTTGTTCCGACGATGATCTACATGCTCTTGGACAAGGTCGACGAACTCAAGGCCGACGTCTCATCGATCCGCAATATCCTCTACGCGGCGGCGCCGATGTCACCGGAGCGACTGGAACGGTGCCTCGAGATCTTCGGACCGGTTTTCGCCGGTGTCTTCGGAATGACCGAGTCTCTCGGGCCGACAACCTTCCTCCCGAAGGAGGAGCATGTTCCGGGTAGTCAGCGGCTTGCGTCGGTGGGTCGTCCGACCTCCTTCGGTGAGGCGCGGGTCGCCGACGCGGACGGAAATCCGGTGCCCGTGCGCGAGGTCGGCGAGCTGATGACTCGCGGGCCACTCGTCTTCAAGGAGTATTGGGAGAATGCCGAGGCTACGAAGAACGCGTTCACTGAAGACGGCTTCTTCCGCACCGGCGACATGGCCTGGATGGACGAAGGGGGCTACGTCTACATCGTCGATCGTCGAGCCGACAAGATCATTACCGGCGGGTTCAACGTCTACCCGGCGGAAGTCGAGCACGCGTTGCTGGCTCATGAAGCCGTCGCGGAGGCGATCGTCGTGGGCGTGGCCGACCCGACCTGGGGAGAGGCGGTCACCGCCATGGTTCGTCTGCACACCAGTCATGAGGCCACTGAGGAGGAGCTCCAGCAGTGGGTCCGCACCAATGTCGCGGGGTTCAAGGTGCCGAAGCGAGTACTCTTCTCGTCCGATGAGTTGCCGAAGAATCCCAACGGTAAGCTCCTCCGTCGTGTTGTCCGGGCAAATCTCAATGCGGAGGCCTGATGCGCAAACCGGTGACGCAGTAGACGAGGTCAATGCGGAATCGGTCGATCCGTGGTGGTTTCAGTACGCGCTTCGGCACCAACACGAGCAGCTGACCGCCCCCGTCGCCGACGCGCGGATCAGCTACCGGGCGTGGGGGCGCGTCGGCGATCCGGTGATCGTCCTGGTCCACGGAGGGCTCGCACACTCCGGGTGGTGGAATCACATTGGTCCACATCTCCGGGGATGGCGAGTGCTGGCACCGGATCTCGCAGGTCACGGTCACAGCGACTGGCGAGCCCCCTACTCGTGGGATTCGTGGGCCGACGACATCGCCGCCATGATCGCCGCGGAATCCGCATCGTCGGCGATGGTGGTGGGACACAGCCTCGGCGGCTGGGTGGCGATGAGGTTTGCGAACCGCCATTGCGACTTGGCCGCCGGGCTGGTCGTCGTCGACTCGGCAACGGGGGCCGAAGAGGTGCCCGCCCTGGGGCCGGTCGACGACCGCGGGGTGCCCCTTCGCCAGTTGCGACAGTCGCGGGAAGAGATGGTCAGTCGGTTCCGAGCATTGCCTGAAGATTCGGCGAGTCTCGACTTGTTGACCAAACGGATAGCCGAGGATTCGGTCACAAAGGTCGGTGGCCAGTGGGGTTGGCAGTTCGATCCGGCTGTCCTCACCATGCCACCCATGCGTGTGGATGAGATACGACCGATTGCCTGTCCGTCGGTGTTGGTGCGTGGCGGGCGGGGACTGGTGAGCCCGGAATTGCACAGACGCACTGCCGAAGCGTTGGGATCTCCGCTCATCGAAGAGGTCGTAAATGCCAGCGGGCACCATGTGATGCTTGACCGGCCGATGGAACTCGTCGGAATAGTGCGATGGCATACCGAGCGGTGGCGAGCTGAGTCCTGACTCAACGGGTAGTGAGCTGAGTAGGACTGTTCACCTGAGTTAGGACATTTCGCATAGTGCCCCATTTTGAGGCCGAGTTTCGCAAGAATTTCGTGCTGAACTGCAGGTATCTCGGGCGGGAAGTCTTCGGTGACACCATTGATGACGATGGTGGACGTCCGCAGTGGCCGAAGTTGCTTGACCAGCTTCGCGATCGCGATGCCGGTACGATCCTGGATCACGCGGGCAACGGCGAGCGCGGTGAACACGATGGTCAGGTGGGCATCGATCGCGTCATGCGTGCGGTGGAAGATCGGCCGAGCACGCAGGTCGGTCTTCGACATGCGGAATGACTGCTCGACATGCCACAGTCGTGATACTTCGCGATCAACTCGGGGAGGATGTCCCGAGTTCCGTGGAACTTCGGTGGCGGCCCGGTGAGCATCAGGCTGCGTTCACCTGATCATTGTGCACTATCGATGCGACGGTTTCAGCGAACTGGCGCTCCAGTGCGGCGCGGAGTATCGGAAGGTGCCGGTGACCATTGACGCGGCGGAACTGCCTACCGGCCTCGACCATCCCGGCAGCACACCAGCGCAACGCCATCTGCCCGTCACGCCAGCGTTTGACGTTCCTCGCGTGCTCGCGGCACACCGAAATCATCGACTCGACGGCGTTCGTCGAACGGAGCGTACGAGCGAGGGTGGACGGCACACCCATCGCAGCACGGTGAGCGTCTCGTCCAGACCCTCACACAGACTGGCCGCCGCCCCAGGATGGGTACGGTCGAGCTCCGTCGCCAGCGCCCGCAGCGCAGCCTCGACCTCGAGCGCCGAGTCCGCATGGTAGGCGTCGGTCATCTTGCGGCCCACGCTACTCCGAAGACGCTGCGGCAAATGGTCTTTCACGTTCCGAATCTTGTGCAGCTGGCAGCGTTGGATCACCGGCTTGTCGAGCACGTCGACCACCGCCTTGCGCAGCGCCTTGGATCCGTCGAGACCGACCAGCATCGGACGGGTGACGCCGCGGCCGCGTTCCCGCAGATCCACCAGCAGCCCGGAGACCAGGGTGGCGTTCTCGGTGGAGCCCTCCACCAACGCGAGGGGGTGCTTGTTCCCCTCGAGGTCGATGCCCAGGGCGACGATGCAGCATGATTCGGCGAAGTGCACCCCGTCGATCATCAACGCGACCAGGTCCAGCCCGGACAGATCCTTCGACAGCAGCTCGTCCAGAGCGGTCTCGGTCATCGCCACGAACTTCCGTGAGACCGCTGACGTGCTTGTCGCCGAGGATGTTTCGTTCATCCGTTCACCGACCGGTTCGAGGCCGACCGGATAGCGGCGCGTCGACAGGCCGGCGAGCATCTTCTCCATCGCCATCCTGCCCAAGACCTCGGTGAGGTGAACAACGTACGAGTCGATCGGGAGCTCACCGGATCCGTCAGCGGCCCGCACCCGTGGCCGCGACACCGGCACCCGCCGACCGCCGAGGGTCACCGAGCCGCGTTCACGGCCGTGACGGACCGCGGTGCGGGCCTGGTCGTGGCGGCCTTTCGGGCCGGCCAGTGCGGTCACGTCGGCGTCCATCAGGGCCTGCATGACCTGCAGGCCGGCGCCGACGGCCAGGGCGAGCAGTCCTTCCTGCATGTTTTCGGTGATCTCGGCTATCGCCACACTCACCTGTTCTGGCATCACGGGTGGTGTCGCGTGCACGGACCTGGTTCTGGCTACTCTTGCTCATGGCGGTCCCTTGCTGTTGGTGTGTCTTGGCAGACGCCCGATACCTACCACACGGCAGGTTTCGAGCTGGGGACCGCCACCTCAACTTCTACGAGACCCGGACAACCTCCAGCGGGCACCATGTGATGCTTGACCGGCCGATGGAACTCGTCGGAATAGTGCGATGGCATACCGAGCGGTGGCGAGCTGAGTCCTGACTCAACGGGTAGTGAGCTGAGTAGGACTGTTCAGGTGAGCCGCTCGGCAGCCGAAAGGATGCGTTCGGCTTGCAGGAAATGCGGAGCATCGAGCATTCGTCCGTCAACCGCGAGGACTCCCGCCTCGCGGTTGACGGCGAAAGCCTCGACAATTTTTGTAGCGTAGGCGATCTCGTCCTTCGTCGGCGTGAATGCATCGTTGATGACGTCGACCTGAGCGGGATGAACGGCGATCCGGCCACTGAAACCCTCTTTGCGAGCCTTCCGGCAGGCGTCGGCGAGTCCGTCGAGGTCTTTGAGATCCGAGTACAGGGTCTCGACAGCTGGCACGCCGGCCGCCGCGGCGGCCAGCAACAGCGAGGATCGAACCATCTGATAGGTGAATGCCCACGACCCATCGCATGTACGGTTGGTCGTTGCTCCGACAGCTGTGCTCAGATCTTCTGCTCCCCACGTCAATCCGTAAAGTCTGGGTACAGAATCCGTGGCGTACCGAGCGAGCTGCAAGCACGCGATCGGTGTCTCTGTTGCCACTGGAAGAATCTGAGTCGAACCCTTGTCCCGGCCGTAGGCCGTCTCGACGGCGTCGAGATAGTGGCCGATTTGCTCCACCTCGGCGGGACCCGACGACTTCGGGACGACCACACCGGCGGGCCCCGCCTCGATCACCGCTACAAGATCGTCGAGCAGGCGACCGGTCTCGAGTGCGTTCACCCGCACCCACAGCTGTGACGAGGACTCACCGCCGACCAGGTATTCGGCGACGAGCGCGCGCGCTTCGTCCTTCCTGGTTTCGACCACGGAATCCTCGAGATCGAGTATGAGAGCGTCGGCGCTGCTGTCGACCGCCTTCGCCAGCTTCTTCGGGTTGTCGCCGGGCACGAACAGGAACGATCGGAGGTCACTCATTTGGTGGGCTTCTTTCGTTGCAGTCCTGTTCGTTTGCATGAGGCGACGAGCTCATCCCGCTGGTTGTAGCCACGGTGAAGGAAGGTCACGATGCCCGCGTCCGGCCGCGAGCGGGAGTCCCGCAACTCCAGAACCTCGGTGACGACGTGGATGGTGTCACCGTGCAGAACAGGGTAGGGGAAGCGAACTTCGTCCCACCCGAGATTTGCCACAGCGGTTCCCAACGTAGTGTCGCCGACCGAGATCCCGACAATCAGGCCGAGGGTGAAGGCACTGTTGACGATGCGATGACCGAACTCGGTCTCCCTCATGTACTCCTCGTCGAGGTGTAGGAGCGCCGGATTGTGCGTCATGGCGGTGAACAGGATGTTGTCGGTCTCGGTCACGGTTCGCCGAATAGGATGGTTGAATCGTTGACCAACGACGAGTTCGTCGAACCAGACGCCTGTCATGTATTCCTCCGTAGGTGGTGTCGAGCTCTTGGCGAATTCAGTGCGCACGGGCGAATCCGAGTCGGTCTGCTTCTCGTTCGAGGTCTTCGCGAGCCGCGGGGGCCGCGATCTCGATCAGTCGGCGTGCACGCTCGGGCTCGGTACATCCGGTGAGATGGGCGATGCCGTGCTCGGTCACGACGGCGTCGATGTCCGACCGGGCGGTAGTGACCGCGCCCGTGACCCGAGGCACCACCGAAGAGTGCCCGTTGACCTCGGACCGAAGGGCGATGACCGATCGCGAACCACTGTGTGCAGCAGCGCGACTGAAGTCCGATTGTCCCCCGATCGCTCCTATGTAGCGGCCATCGATGGATTCGGCGCCTGCTTGACCGAGTAGATCGACCTGAAGGGCGGAATTGATGGACACGAGCGACGACAGCGCGCCCAGCGTTCGTGGCGAATGCGTATAGCTCGCCGCGTAAAAGTCGATCGGATAGTGACCGCGCTGGAGGCCTGAGTAGAGCGCCTGGGTGCCGAGCGCCGAACCTGTGACCACCCGACCACGATCTATTTCCTTTCGGTTGCCGGTGATCACACCGATCTCGATCAGGTGTACAACGCCGTCTGAGATCATCCCGGAATGGATTCCGAGTTCGTTGTGCGCCTCGAGGCAGCTGAGCACCGCCTCCGGAATCGTGCCCACGCCGAGTTGAATCGTGTCGCCATCCGCGATGAGCGACGCCACGTTCCGTGCGATTGCCATCTCGGCCGAATCGGCCGGGCGAGCGTTGGCCGTCGGCAGGCTGCGATCGGTTTCCACTACGGCGGCGAATCGTTCCAGAGGTACCGATGGGGCGCCGGTGGACGCCGGCATCTGAACATTGATCTCGGCGATCAGGGTACGAGCTGAAGCGATCGCGTCTCCCGCATAGTCGACGCCGATGCCAAGGGTGACCCGACCGGAAAGGTCGGGCGGTGACACCTGGATGAGTCCGACGTCGCTCGGGATTGACCTAGCAGCGAACAGGGCGGGCAGGCCGGAGTAGTGCGTGGGGATAATGGACAGTGCGCCGTTCTTGCTGAGGCGCCGGAGCTTCCCGAGCGCACCGTACGACATCAGTCGAATCTCTGATGGTAGATCAGTGGTCAACCGATCATTCCACGTCAGACCGCAGAATGCCGAGACGTGGCCGATCTCGGGTACTTGATCGATGAGTGCATTCACCAGCGGGATCGGTTCAGCCGCGCCTTGACTCCACCAAACCCCTGTACCGGGAGTGACGAATCGTGCCAGATCAATCATCGATACGCTGAATCAACGTCGCTGTCCCCAAGCCGCCCCCACAACACATGGTGACGAGCCCGAACTCGACTTGGCGTCGCTCCATCTCGGCAAGAATCGTTGCGAAAAGCCGAGAGCCAGTTGCGCCGACCGGATGGCCCAGCGCTATTGCACCGCCGTTGACGTTGACGCGGTCCATGTCAGGTTTCAGCTCACGCTCCCACGCGAGTACCACCGAGCTGAACGCTTCGTTGACCTCGAAGAGGTCGATGTCGTTTATACTCATGCCATTTCGTTCGAGTAAGCGCTTCGTGGCGGGAATTGGGCCAGTGAGCATGATGATCGGATCGACACCCACGGTCGTCTGGTCGTACACGCGAGCGCGAGGCCGAAGGCCGTGCTCACGGGTCGCTTCGCGCGAGGCGATGATGATGCCGGCGGCGCCGTCGCAGATCGGCGAAGACGTGCCCGCGGTGATCCGCCCGCTGTCTTGACGGAAGACCGGTTTGAGTTTTGCCAACGATTCCGACGTGGTCGTCCCGCGCACCGCTTGATCGGAGCGGCGGATCTCTCCGTCCAGGAACAACTCGATCATCTCGGCGTCGAAACGACCGTTCTCGATCGCGTCGTGAGCGAGTTGTTGGGACCGTACTGCGAACTCATCGAGTTCTGCGCGGTCGAGGTCCCACTTGGCGGCGATCAATTCCGCACTTTCGCCCTGCGTCACGAACGCATACAGGTCTCGGAGTTCGTCCGGCCACGGGTCGCCGTACAGTCGGGCGACCTCCGCAGGGGAGTTCATGGGCACGTGGTCCATGTGCTCCACGCCACCTGCGATCATCAGGTCGTGAGTACCGGACGACACCAACCCAGCTGCCATCTCGACAGCGGTCTGTGCGGAGCCGCAGCGGCGATCCAGGACAGTTGCCGGTACCTCGACGGGGTACCCCGCCTGGAGCCAGGCGTTGCGGCCGATGTTCCGGGACTGTTCGCCGAATGGTGCGGTGCAACCGATCACCAGATCCTCGATAGCATTTGGAGACAGTCCCGTCTTGTTCAACAACGCTGTGTAGACCGAACCGAGGATCTCGTTGGGATGCAGGTCGCGGTACCAACCCCGCTCGGGGTGAGATTTGCCCATGGGGGTCCGGAGCGCCTCGATGATCAGTGCCTCGCGGCCGCTGTCGAGAAATGGGTTGGCCATCAGATAACGATCCCTCCGTCGACGGCCAGGATCTGGCCGGTGATATAGCTTGCTGCGTCGGATGCGAAAAATACAAAGGCTCCTGCGACCTCGTCGGGTTCGGCCCAGCGGCGCATCGCGATCCGCTCGAGTTGCTTGGCTGCAAGTTTCTCGTTGGTCCGAACGGTTTCGGTCATCGCGGTGGCAGCCAGTGGGGCAAGAGCGTTTACGGTGATTTGTCGCCGCGCCAGTTCCTTGGCCAGAGACTTCGTCAGACCGATGATCCCGGCCTTCGCGGCACCGTAATTGGCCTGGCCGATGGTTCCGGTCAGGCCGGCCGCCGAGGTGACGTTGATGATCCGGCCGGTGCCGTCATCCGGCAGAAGTGGGACTGCTGCCTGCGCGCAGTGGAACGATCCCATGAGGTGGGTATCTAGGACGAAGCGGAATGCTTCCTCGGTCATCTTCGGAAACATCGCTGGCGAGGTGGAGCCGGCCATGTTCACCACGATGTTCACCTGGCCATTCCCGAGGGCGGCGGTCGCTGCTGCTGCGACGTCGACGCGGTCCCTGTCGGTGACGTCGAGTGCGAAGGCTTGCGCAGTGCCCCCATCGATCACGATTCGTTCGGCGACGGCGGACGCTGCCGCCTCGTCGAGGTCTGTCACGAGCACCGAGGCACCGGCCGCCGCCAGAGCTCGACTGACGGCTGCCCCGATTCCGCCTCCGGCGCCGGTCACCAATGCGGTGCGGTTGTCCAACCTGAACATCAGTAGCTCCTGGGCAGTTTGAGGACGTGCTCGCCGAGATAGTTGAGCACCATCTCCTGACTGAGGGGTGCGATGCGTAGAAGTCGGGCCTCGCGGAAGTACCGAGCGACGTGGTACTCCTCGGCGTACCCCATCCCGCCGTGGGTCTGCAGAGCCCGGTCCGCGGCGTCGAAACCGGCGTCCGCGCACAAATACTTGGCGGTGTTGGCCTCTCGAGCACAAGGTTTTCCGTTGTCGTATAGCCAGGTTGCCTTTCGCAGGGTCAGCTCGCCCGCGTCCAGTCGCGCCAGCGAATCCGCGAGTGGGAACTGCAATCCCTGGTTCTTCCCGATCGGTCTCCCGAATACCTCGCGCTGGCTCGCGTACTGGACGCCACGACGCAAGGCTGCGCGTCCGAGTCCGAGGGCCTCGGACGCCACTAGCATCCTTTCCGGGTTCAACCCATCCAGGATGTACCTGAAGCCGCGCCCCTCTTCTCCGACTCTGTCCTCGTCGGGGATGAACAGGTCGTCGATGAACACCTCGTTGGAGGTGACCGCGTTTCGGCCCATTTTTTTGATCGACTTGATGGTGATGGCGTCCTGTTTGACATCGGTCAGGAACAGGGTCAGTCCATCGGTCTTCTTCTCCACCTGGTCGAACTTCGTGGTTCGGGTGAGTAGCAGGATCTTATCCGACTCTTGTGCTTTGGAGATCCACACCTTGCGACCGTTGACCACGTACCCGCCTTCGACCTTGCGCGCGAAAGTGGTCAGTCGAGTGGTGTCGAGGCCTGCGCCCGGCTCGGTGACGCCGAAGCATACGTGCAGATCCCCGCTGACAACCTTCGGCAGGGTCCGCTGTTTGAGTTCGTCGGAACCGTGAACGATCACCGGATGCATACCGAAGATAGTCAGATGCATACTGCTGGCGGCATTCATGCCGCCTCCGGACGCGGAGACCTCTTCGAGGATCAAGGACGCTTCGGTGATCCCCAGTCCGTGGCCGCCGTACTCCTCTGGGGCGGTGACGCCCAGCCAGCCGCCATCGGCAAAGGTCTTGTAGAACTCGTCCGGGAACTCATGTGCGGCGTCTCGTTCCGCCCAATACTCGTCGCCGAACTTCGCTGCCAGTTCGGCGACCGTGTGCTTGATGGTCTGCTGGTCCGCGGTCAGTTCGAAGTCCACGCCTTACCTCCACAACTCGATTATTGGAGCAAACATACTAAAGGACAGACCAAAAAGACACGTTTTCTGCGAGATTTGTGGGCGATTGGGGGTAGTCCACTGGCCGTCCGGTCAAATCGGACATCATGCGTCATCAATGGCCACTTTGCACCTGACCTGAGCCGCCGCTGTCATGCACACCGAACTGTCGGCCAGTAGCCGTATCTCCAACAGTGCGAATTCGTTCGTCTCATCCCAGGCGTCCACTACGCCTTCGACTGACAGGGTCACCCCGGGGTGGACGGGGGTGCGGTAGCGAACTTCGTACGAAGCGAGGTGTTCGACACCGAAGAGGTCGGTGAGCCAGCCGGCCACGATTGCCGCCTGGAGTTGGCCCATCGCAACCAGATCGGGAAAACCTGCCCGCCGCGCGGCGTCGAGATCGTGATGGAGCGGATTGAAATCGCCGGAGGCTCCGGCGAACCGGACGATGTCGGTAACCGTGAGGGGGCCGATCGTCCTGCCCGGAAGTGCGGCTGTCGGGGATACGCGTCTCGGCTCTCGGTTCGTCACGGCAGCGGCCTTTCGATCAGTTCCTCGTCGACGATGACGACTGGGTCCCCGTCATCCGTGGCGTATACGGTCTGTAGCGCCACGATGGTCAGGGTTTGATCCCGCTTGTTCTGCACGGTGCGTCGTTCGACCACGCGGCGGGTACCGGTCAGCTGGGTAGGCGCACACACCGGCCGCAGGTAGGTCCATCTGACCGAGCCCACTACGATTCGCGCGATGTCGAGATCTAGCTGTTGAACGAAACCTTCTTGGTCGCGCTGGTGTGCGGCGGTGACCACGTAGGTCGCCGGCGCCGGGATGCCGATGAAGCCGGCTGCTCGTGCTGCGTCTTCGTCGTGGTGCACCGTATCGGTGGTGAACGATGCGCGGATCAGCTCGCGGATCTTGCCCCGCTCCACGGGCACGAGCACACGATCGAGGGTTGGTCCGGTGGTTCCCGGAGCGCTCGACATCAGTTTGGTCATACCAATAGTATAGTTGGACGTATAGGAGGATGGAATACACGATGAGTACCTATGTGTGGCGACCGACCCAGGAATATCTCGACGATGCGAACGTCCAGCGACTGATCCGCTGCACGGGCACGAGCTCGATCGGCGAACTGCGAGATTGGGCAGTCCGCCATCCTGACCAGTTCTGGGACGTCGTGGCCGCCGACCTCGGAATCGAGTTCCGGCACCCGTACTCGCATGTCCTCGACATAGGTCGCGGCGCGGCGTGGGCGGATTGGTTCGTCGGTGGACAGATGAACGTGGTGGACACCTGTCTCCGCCGCTGGCTTCAGGACGATGCGGTGGCCGAGAGCCCCGCGATCGTCCACTCCTCGGAAACGGGTCGCGTCGAACAGATTTCGTATCGCGAACTGGCTGATCAGATAGCGCGGGTTGCGGGTGGTCTGCGTCGTCTCGGGGTGGCCCGGGGTGACCGAGTGGCGCTGTATGTGCCAATGATCTCCGAGGCTGTGGTGGCTCTGTATGCCGTGGTATCGCTGGGCGCCGTGCTCGTCCCGTTGTTCTCGGGTTTCGCCCCCAACGCGGTGGCGTCGAGGATCCGGGACTCAGGCGCGAAGGTGCTGATCACGGCGGACGGCACGATCCGGCGCGGGCAGCGAGTCGACCTATTGGAATCGGTGGGCAAGGCGGTGGACGGGCTCGACGACATCGAGCACGTCGTAGTAGTCGCGAACACGACCGCCGCACCGGAGGTCCCGGCAACGATCGCGCCCTACCTCTCGTGGTGGTCGGAGCTGCGGGCGCAGGGGGCCGGTGGCGTCCTCGAGGTCGAGGCCATGGGTTCGGCGGACCCGCTGCTTCTGGCATATACCTCGGGTACGACGGGCAAGCCGAAGGGTGCTGTGCACACTCACCCGGGATTCCTCGTGAAAGTGGCAAGTGAGGTCGCCTATTCGTTCGATGTGAAACGCGGTGACGTCTTCTGCTGGATCACCGACATGGGGTGGGTGATGGGACCGCTGTCCATACTCGGCACCCACGCAAACGGTGCCACTTTGGCTCTTTTCGAGGGCAGTCCGGACACCCCGGACAACGACCGGCTATGGCGTCTGGTGGAGGCGATCGGCATCACGATGCTCGGAGTCTCGCCCACTCTGATCCGGACGTTCCGAGCACCGGAGGCCGCTGCACGCTGCGATCTGTCGTCTGTGCGTGTCATCGGCTCCACGGGTGAACCCTGGGATGAGGACACCTACGACTGGATGGCCCGTGACCTGTTCGGTGGTCGCGTACCGGTCATCAACTTCTCCGGCGGGACGGAGGTGGGCGGCTCCTTCCTGGCGCCCTATCCGGTCGAGGACATTCCGAGTTGTTCGCTCGGCGGACCCTCGCTCGGCATGGATGTCGCCGTGGTGGATGCCGACGGCGCTGCAGTACAGGGTGTGGTCGGGGAGCTGGTCTGCCGTCAACCGTGGCCGTCGATGACGCGGGGTATCTGGAAAGACGACGATCGTTATATCGCGACCTACTGGTCGACCTTTCCGGGCACATGGAATCACGGAGACCATGCGATCGTCGATGAGGACGGACAGTGGTACATCCTCGGACGATCGGACGATGTGATCAACGTGGCGGGCAAGCGTTTGTCACCGGGTGAGGTCGAATCCATCGTCCTCAGGCACGACTCGGTCGCAGAATGTGCGGTCGTCGGAGTGCCCGATTCGTCGAAAGGCGAAGTTGTGTACGCATTCTGGGTAGCGGCACCGGGATCGTCCGATGACGTCTCCGACACCGTTCGCCAGATGGTGGCCGAGGAACTGGGTAAGCCGTTTGCTCCCTCGGTTGTCAGGCGTGTGAGCTCGTTACCCAAAACGACCTCGGGGAAGGTCATGCGGCGGACCATCCGCTCGTTCGTGACCGGCGCCGATCCCGGTGACACCACAGGCACGGGCGACGCCGTCTGGCCCGAAGAGTTCGTACGGTGAGCGACGACACGCCGGCCTTTGACGAGCCGGTGCGACTCGCGATGCGTGACCACGTCGCGGTCCTGACGTTGAATCGACCGGAGCGCCGAAACGCCATTTCCGATGGGATGCGGAGGGCTCTTCGAGATCACTTGGAGGCACTGTCCGGTGACGATGACGTGCGGGTGGTCGTGCTGACGGGGGCCGGTTCGAGTTTCTGTGCGGGTGGCGACTTCAAGGCGATGGGCGAGCGAAACGACGGAGCGGTCACGCTCGACGAACGACGCGCCCATTATGAGCGGGAAACCGCAGCGACGGCACTCAGGCTGGCGGAGTTCGTCAAACCTGTTGTCGCGGCCGTCAACGGGCCGGCAATCGGAGCAGGTCTCGGCATCGCTCTCCTCTGCGACATACGGGTCTGCTCCACGAATGCTGTTCTCTCCGCACCATTCACGCGATTCGGACTGGGACCCGACTGGGCTGTTGCTGCGACCCTCAAGATGATTGTGGGTGAGGAGCGGGCGTACCGGATCCTGATGGCCGGCGAATCGGTCACGGGAAGCGAGGCTTCGGCGTTGGGCCTCGTAAGCGAGGTGACGGACGAAACAGCGGTGCTCGAGCGCGCGCTCGTCATCGCGAACGAGATCGGTCTGGCGGCTCCGCTTGCTGCACAGGCGACAAAGGCCCAGCTGGCCGCATCGAAGGTCGACCTCGTCCGCGCAGCACTCCGGATCGAGTCCGAGGATCAGCCGCGATTGGCAATGTCAACCGACCATCGCGAAGCGCTGACGGCGAGGAGCGAACGGCGCCGACCGCGCTTTCTGGGCAAGTAGATGTCGTAAAGTCTTGCACATCCAGGTACTGGTCCACTGTTTACAATGGTCTAACCATTTGTTACATTCAGTGCAGATCTAAGCCGTTCTAAAACCGGATTCCGCAGCGGACGCGCTGTCCTCAGGGCGTGTCGGTCCGCTGAGATCGATTGGACATTAGATGACCTCGGAAACCGCGCCGTATCTCAGGGTCCTCGCTCGCCAGCTGTACGATGTCGCGGCGCGGTCAACCGACCGCGCCACACAGATCGCCCTCCGTCAGGCGACGCTGATGCTCGACGTGATCGCGACCGATTTGAGCGTTCTGCCCCAGCTCGAAGCAGTGGACAGCTACGAGTATGCGCGAACGAAAGACGAAGTTGTCTCGGTTCTTATCGCTACCGGTGCTGATCCGAGACTCGTCGGGCGCCTCCGCCGACTTGACGCGGTGCATACGAACTTCGATGCGATCGTGCAAGCAGTCGGTACCGCAACCGCCGAGTTGGTGTCGTCGACAGACAAAAGCGCTCTGGCGCTGATCGAACGCATCGCCGCGCTTGAAACCATTCGACAAGACGTGCGGCACGCTGCGATACACGAAGCGGTCGGCGGCCGGACGTCGGATGGTGATCGGGACGGCGCAACGGCGGTGATGACGCAGCCGCAGCAAGTGCGGTTGGCCGCATTCCTGGCTGACAGCGCAGGTCTGCCGCCTGAGACGATCGACATCGCCGGCGTCGATGTCATACCGGGTGGACTTTCGAAGCAGACCGTCCGAGTGAAACTCGCTGGCAACAGCAAACTTCCAGCGTCTGTTGTACTTCGGATCGACAAGAGCGCCAACTTCAACGATTCGCGTGTGGGTGATGAGTACATACTTCTCGAGAAACTGTTCGCCGCGGGGGTTCCGGTTCCCCGGCCAATCGCGAACTGCGCGGATCCGGCCGTGCTGGGCTGGCGCTTCATTGTTGTCGAGCATCTGAGTGGCACCAATGTAGGAAACGCGCATGATGTTGACGACCCGAGTCGCGAACTGGGCTTCAGCTTGGCTGAGACCCTCGCGAGACTCCACGCAGTTGATCCCGCCTCGGTTCCGTCACTCGCGGGCACTGGCCGAAGTGTGGCTGAGAAGCTTGCAGAGGAAATCGCGGAAATCGAGAGGCAGTGGTCGGTCACCGGCTACTCCTCGATCGCAATGGACATCGGCCTGCGATGGCTACAGAGCAATTTGGACGTGGTCAACGAAACGAAATCCGTCATACATCGAGATGTCGGGTGTCACAACTTCCTGGTGGCAGGCAAGTCGATTAGCGGACTTTTGGATTGGGAGCTCGCGGCAATCGGAAACCCCGCCGAAGACTTAGGGTACGTGTACGACACCGTCACCGAGATGATCTCCTGGAGCGAATTCGTCGAGCGATACCAACAGCTTGGGGGACCCGCACCGACCGAAGACGAGGTCTTCTTCTTTCGGTTGTGGAGAGAAGTCAGACTGGTGGCTCTCACGACCATGGCCAAGGGGTACATCACCGAAGGACTGACTTCGGACATGGCGCTCGCCTATGGCACGAAGTACCCGCTACAACGCGTCGAACACAGGGTGTCGCAGCTCGTTTACGAGTTGAGTCAGCGGATGCTGGCGCAAGCAACCCACTAGCGAGGGCAAGTGGCGACCGCGTTGAACTCGCTGATTCTGAACTCATAAGGAGCACAATGCTGATCCCGGCGGACGACCTGCCGATCCATCAAACACCTGAGCCGTTGAGCTATCTGGCGACATCGGAGCGGAACACATACGAGCGCTATCTCTTCAACGGGTACAGCCGCGAAGAGGGGTACTACTTCGGAATCGCTTTTGCCGTTTACCCGCATCTTGAGGTGATGGACTGCGCCATAAGCATCGTCACGAGTGACGGAAAGCAGGAGAGCTATCGTGCATCTCGTGCGTGCTCGGGAGACAGAACCGACACTCGGGTGGGGCCCTTCTCTTTGACCCTCGAGGCGCCGATGCGACGACTGAGAATCGCCCTCGACGAGAATGCAACCGGAATCTCTGCGGATCTGCTTTTCGTCGCACGAACCGTCGCCTGCGAGGAACCGGCAGACGACGTACGGCGTGGTTCGCGGGTGATCATGCGTAACTCGAGGTATCTGCAATTCGGTTCGTGGTCCGGGAGCATCATCATCGACGGTCAGCGTCGTCGGGTCGATCCGTCGGATGTGTTCGGTATCCGCGACCGGTCATGGGGTTGGAGGCAGGTCGGTGAACCCGAGACAGGCGGTGCGGCTCACAAGGTGAGCCTAACGGGGAACCAGAGATACAACGTGTGGGCGCCGGTTCACTGGGAAGATCATTGTTCCGTGTGGGGATCGCACGAAGATGTCGAGGGCAAGAAATACAAGGCATTTGCGCAATTGTTCACAACCCATCGACGCGAGGCGGATTTCGACCCCATCAACGCATCTGAAGTTGCCGATATTAGTGCTGGCCATCACGAACTAAGATTCCATTCTGGAACACGCTACGTACGTGGGGGAGCCTTCCAGATGTCCGACAATGGAGGTGTCACGACAAACGTAACATTTGATACGCGAGCCCGTTTTCACATGAAGGGCCTCGGCTACTGGCACCCGCAGTGGGGCCACGGAATGTGGCATGGAGAATTCGAGGAAACCCGCGAATCTTGGGATGTAAACACGCTTAATCCCCGGGATCCTGCGAATCTTCACATCCAGCATTTTGCGACCTTCAAGGATGATATGGGTAATAGCGGGTGGGGAACGTTCGAACAGTTCATATTTGGACCGCACAAGCCGAGCGAACTAACGGGGCTGGTTGACCCCGCACCTTAAGGAAACCGGATTACGCTGGTATAGATGACTCCCGGCACATGTAAACAAAGCCACGAGTAGTTAAGAGGAAAAACAATGAAGACAACCGCCGCTGTGCTTTGGGAAGCGCCCGGAGATTGGAAAGTTCAAGAAGTAGAGCTGGATGGTCCCGGCCCTACTGAGATTCTCGTAGAGATGGCTTACGCCGGACTCTGCCATTCCGATGACCACTATGCGATGGGCGACGTCACCGTCGGTGTTTATCCGTTTGTCGGAGGACACGAGGGCGCGGGGGTGGTGCTCGAGGTCGGCAGTGAAGTCCATGACTTCCAGCCGGGTGATCATGTGATCACTTCATTCATTCCAGCGTGCGGTCAATGTCGGTGGTGTGCGTCCGGAAACCAGAATCTCTGCGACAACGGAATGATGATGCTGTCCGGTGCACAGTTGGATGGAACATTCCGCATGAAGGCGGACGGTGTCGATACCGGCACGGCGGGGGGACTGGGAACCTTTGCGCGACACCAGATTGTCGACCAGCTATCTGCAATCAAGATCGATCAAGCGGTCCCCATGGACGCTGCCTGCCTTGTGACATGTGGCGTCGCGACCGGTTACGGTTCTGCGGTCAACGGTGCTGAGGTGACGCCGGGCGATGTCGTGCTGATTATCGGCGCAGGCGGAGTCGGTATGAATGCTGTTCAGGGTGCAGCAGGTGCCGGCGCTTCGAAAGTCGTTGTCGTAGACAGCGCGGACAGCAAAAAGGACTATGCACCACAGTTCGGGGCGACCGAGGTGTTTAACGACTTCACCAATGCTGACGAGTTCGTGAAGAGCATCACAAACGGGCAGGGCGCGGACTCTGCCATTCTAACAGTCGGCATCGTAACAAACGAACTCATTGGCCAGGCATATGCTGCTATCCGGAAGGGCGGCACGGTCGTCGTTGTAGGGATGAGCAACGAGTCGGAGGAATCGGTCATCCCCGGACTCAATGCGATTGGCATCGGTATGTTTCAAAAGCGGATTCAAGGCGTTCTCTATGGTATGAGTTCGCCGCGTGCCGCGATGCCGCGCCTGCTGTCTCAGTACGTGAATGGGTCATTGAAGTTAGACGAACTGATTACCAAACGGTATCCGCTGGAGGACATCAACCGTGGCTATTCAGACATGAGGGCGGGCATCAATGTCCGCGGCATCATCGAGTTCTGACCTAATGGCAACACCGTTCAGTTAGGCGGATCTACGGCATCGTGTCGGCGTGCCGCGTAGTCATGGACAGATACTCACCGAAATTTCGGTGTGCGTCTGTCCAATGGTGGTTCGCGGATGAGCGGCGAGCCGGGTTACGCGCCCTGCCAGACCGTGTCGAACGGGGTGTGCGCCGACACGCGACCCTTGATGCCGTTCGTAACGAAATCTTTTGCGGCCTTGACTGCTTCGGCTACTTCGGTGCCCTTAGCAAGCTCCGCGGTGATTGCCGCTGCCAGCGTGCACCCGGCCCCCGAGACGCGCTCGTTGCCGACCTTCGGTGCGGTCAGGAGTGTGACGTTCTCGCCGTCGAACAACACGTCGACCGCTTCGTCGCCGGGTAGCTCCACGCCGCCCTTTGCCACCACGTACTTCGGGCCGAGGTCGTGAATGCGGCGGGCCGCTTCGGTCAAATCTTCGATGGACTCGATGGAGTCCATCCCCGATAGCGTCTGAGCTTCGAAGAGGTTCGGAGTGATCACCGTTGCGTGGGGCAGGATCTGCTGACGCAGCGCATTGTCGGTGTCGAGCGCGGCACCGGGCTCTTGGCCCTTGCAGATCAGGACGGGATCGAGCACCACGTGCCGCCAGGCTTGCTTGCTCAGCCCTTCCGCGACCACGTCGATGGTGGCGGGTGTGCCGAGCATTCCGATCTTCACGACGTCCAGATCATGCGTGGACGTGGCGGCCTCGATCTGCTCGGCGATGACCTCGGCGGGCACCGGGAAGAAGCGGTGCCCCCAGTTGTTCTTCGGATCGAACGAGACGATGCAGGTCGCCGTGCCGACGCCGTAGACACCGAGCTGCTGGAACGTCTTGAGATCAACCTGCAGGCCTGCGCCGCCGGTCGCTTCCGACCCTGCGATGACGTATGCGAGATCGACCACTGTGCGTTCTCCGTTCGATATCGGGAAGACGAAACCCGAACTGTTTCGTCGAACGACCAGGTTACAACCGGCGGTCGGACGTCCGCCGGTTGCATCGCTCAGAGCGTCCGAAGCGAACCCCTGCGTGTCACCTGCTGACCAGCTGAGACGCCACCGCGGTGCCAGCGGCGACCACGCCGACCGCCGGCCAGGCACCGATCTGCTTCGCCAAGGGATGGGAGGCGCCGAACGCGCCCACGTAAGTGGCGACCAGTGCCGCGGTGCGAGCAGGACCACTCGTGCGCGCCCAATGCGTCCCACACACGGCGCCGACCACGCCGAGTACTGCGCCGCCGAGCGGACGATTGCCGGTTCGGCGTGCAACGGCGTAGCCGCCGACGAGCCCGCCTGCGGCGAGGGCGGACACGGCGGTCTTGTTCAGTGCCATGAAGTCTCCTTCTGGTTGTTTGTCCAGCTTTCTCCCCACGGTAGCGCGGCTGCGAATCTGCCGGCCGCGACGACCGTCATCTTGGCGACGGACTCGATCGAAGAACGTGCCCCGTGCGGGAGCGCTCGGACGCCTAGTGTTCTGGACATGACGGCCTTCGACGACTTCGACGATTACCTTGCGCTGCCGCGTGCCACGACGCTCGTGATGTCGCCGGACGGCACCCGCTTGGTCTTGGCTCAATCGACCCTCGACGACACGGCGACGTCGTTCATCGGTGCGCTCTGGGAAATCGACCCCTCGGGCGGCGAACCGGCACACCGGCTGACCCGCGGAGCGAAGGGGGAGTCGAACCCGGCGTTCACCGCGACCGGCGATCTTCTCTTCACCGCGGCGCGGGGCGGGGACGACGAGCCGACCTCACTGTGGCGTCTCCCCGCGGACGGGGGTGAAGCCGAAAAGATGGCCGCTCGTAAGGGCGGCATTGCGGGCGTACACGCCGCGACCGGTAGCGACCGGATCGTGCTCACCGCGAACGTGCTCGGCCACAGCGACACCGACGACGAACGCGTCCGCACCGCACGCACAGACAACAAGGTCTCCGCGGTGCTGCACACCGGCTACCCGGTCCGATACTGGGACCACGACCTCGGCCCGGAGCGACCGCATCTGCTCACCGCAGCACCGGACGCCGACCTGACCGATCTGACCCCCGGTGTGCGGACCTCGCTGCGCAACGCTCAACTCGATGTGGCAGCGGACGGTTCGTTCGCCGCGTCGACCTGGATCGTGGCCGGGCCACTGGCCTCGCGACGCACGACCATCGTGCGGATCGACCTGACCACGGGACTGCGCACCCCACTCGTCGACGACGAGACCGGTGACGCGACGCACCCCACACTGTCTCCAGATGATTCGAAGCTCGCGTATTTGCATGAGGCGCTCAGCGGTCCGGACACGCCACCGCGCATCACGCTGCGGGTACTCGACATCGCCGACGGCACCACCGTCGTCGACGCGCGCGACTGGGATCGCCGGCCGACGTCGATCGCATGGCTACCCGATGGAGCAGGACTGGTGCTCACCGCCGACGACCGGGGACGCGCCCCGATCTTCGTGCTGCGGCCCGGAACAGATACGCCCGAGCAGGTCACCGGCGACGACGCCGCCTACACCGACGTGTCCGTCGCACCCGACGGCTCCGCACTGTATGCACTTCGAGCGTCGTACGAGATGCCGCCGCATCCCGTACGTGTCGCGCTGACCGGACCCGACGCCGGGACGGTGGCACCGCTCCGGGTGCCCACCGAACTGCCGGAGCTGCCGGGACACCTCACCGACGTCACTGCCACGGCCGACGACGGCACACCCGTCCGCGCTTGGCTCGCCCTCCCGGACACCGCCGCGGCGGATACCCCGGCGCCGCTGCTGCTGTGGATCCATGGCGGGCCGCTGGGCAGCTGGAACGCGTGGTCGTGGCGGTGGAATCCGTGGCTGTTGGTCGCGCGTGGCTATGCGGTGCTGCTGCCCGACCCAGCGCTGTCGACCGGTTACGGCGACGACTTCATCCGCCGCGGCTGGGGCCGGTGGGGCAAGGAGCCGTACACCGACCTCATGACGATCACCGACATCGTCGAATCCCGCCCCGAAATCGACGCCGAGCGCACCGCCGCGATGGGTGGCTCGTTCGGCGGCTACATGGCCAACTGGGTTGCCGGGCACACCGACCGCTTCCGGGCGATCGTCACTCACGCAAGCCTGTGGGCGCTCGACCAGTTCGGCCCCACGACCGACGTCGCCTGGTACTGGCAGCGTGAGATGACACCCGAGATGGCCGTCGAGAACTCGCCGCACCTGTTCGTCGCCGACATCGTCACGCCGATGCTCGTGATCCACGGCGACAAGGACTATCGCGTCCCGATCGGGGAGGCGCTGCGCCTGTGGTACGAGCTGCTCAACGAATCCGGGCTGCCCGCCGAGGACGACGGCACCACCGCCCACCGTTTCCTGTATTTCCCGAGCGAGAACCACTGGGTGCTCAGCCCGCAGCACACCAAGATCTGGTACCAGACCGTCGAGGCGTTCCTCTCCGAACACGTTCTCGGCACACCGATCGCACTGCCGGAGATCCTCGGGTGACCTCTGCGTCGCGTGAGCGCACACCGACGCCGCGCTGGTGGCGGATCGGGGTGTGCGCGGTGCTGCCGGCCCTCGTCGGTGCGGCCTGTGTGGTGCTGCTGGGAGCACAGCTCCAGCCGGTCACGCCGTTCATCGTCGTGATCCTCGCGGGTTGGGTGTTCGTGATACTGGGGGCCCTGTGGCTGGTGCTGGCACTGATCCGGCTGTGGCGATACCGTCCCGACCGTCGCCTGTGGATCACTCCCGGGATCGTCGTTGCGGCCGCTGTGGTGAGTGTGCTCGGTGTCCCGTCGTGGATCGGGTGGCAACTGTCGAAAGGCGAGCTCGAACGGCGTGCAGACACCTGTGTGGCCAGCCTCGATGACGTGCGCGTCGGTGTCTACGACGTGCATAGGATCACGGCCGGGTCGCGCGGTTGTCATTTTTATACCCGCGGCGGGCTGTTCAACATGGTCGGAGTGGCGCACCTGCCCGAGGGAACCGACAAGATCGGGATTCCGGAGCGGGAAGGAGACATCGGCTACCGACACTTCTACGGGGACTGGTACACCTTCACCGAGATCGTCTTCTGACTTCCAGGCCGTGTCCTGGTGATGTGGGCCATCCGCTTACGATTGTCGGGTGACCCGTGCGCCAGAGAACCCGCAGAACCCCGCCGACGCCCTCCCTAAGAGCTGGGACCCCAGCGCAGTAGAAGGCGAGCTGTATCAGGGCTGGGTAGACGCCGGATACTTCAAGGCCGATTCTGCGAGCGACAAGCCCGGCTATTCGATCGTGCTGCCGCCGCCGAACGTCACCGGCAGCCTGCACATGGGTCACGCACTCGATCACACGCTGATGGACGCCCTCACCCGCCGTAAGCGCATGCAGGGCTACGAGGTGCTGTGGCTGCCCGGCATGGACCACGCCGGTATCGCGACACAGACCGTCGTCGAGAAGCAACTCGCCGCCGACGGGAAGACGAAGGAAGACTTCGGCCGCGAGCTGTTCATCGACAAGGTCTGGGATTGGAAGCACGAATCCGGCGGCACCATCCAAGGTCAGATGCGACGCATCGGCGACGGCGTCGACTGGTCGCGCGACCGCTTCACCATGGACGACGGGCTCTCCCGCGCCGTGCAGACCATCTTCAAGCGGATGTACGACGACGGCCTCATCTACCGCGCCGAGCGTCTCGTGAACTGGTCGCCGGTGCTGCAGACCGCGATCTCCGACATCGAGGTCAAGTTCGAGGAGGTCGAAGGCGAACTCGTCTCCCTGCGGTACGGCTCCCTGAACGACGACGAACCGCACGTCATCGTCGCGACCACCCGTGTCGAGACGATGCTCGGCGACACCGCCGTGGCAGTTCACCCCGACGACGAGCGTTACCGGCACATCCTCGGCACCACCCTCGAGCACCCGATCACCGGGCGGCAGATCCCGATCATCGCCGACGAGTACGTCGATCCCGAGTTCGGTACCGGCGCCGTGAAGATCACCCCGGCGCACGACCCCAACGACTTCGAGATGGGCCTGCGGCACAACCTGCCGATGCCCACGATCATGGACAAGGCCGGCAAGATCGCCGATTCGGGAACCCGGTTCGACGGCATGGACCGCTTCGAGGCCCGCGTCAAGATCCGCGAGGAACTCGCCGAGCAGGGCCGCGTCGTCGCGGAGAAGCGGCCCTACCTGCACAGCGTCGGACATTCCGAACGGTCCGGCGAGACCATCGAGCCGCGCCTGTCGATGCAGTGGTGGGTCAAGGTCGACACCCTCGCCAAGGCCGCCGGCGACGCCGTGCGCGGCGGCGACATGGTGATCCACCCCACGAGCCAGGAACCACGCTGGTTCGACTGGATCGACAACATGCACGACTGGTGCATCTCGCGCCAGCTGTGGTGGGGCCACCGCATCCCGATCTGGTACGGCCCCGACGGCGAGGTCGAATGCTTCGGCCCCGACGAGACGGCCCCCGAAGGCTGGGAGCAAGACCCGGACGTGCTCGACACGTGGTTCTCCTCGGGCCTGTGGCCGTTCTCCACCATGGGCTGGCCGACGAAGACCGCTGAACTCGACAAGTTCTATCCCACAAGCGTTCTCGTCACCGGATACGACATCCTGTTCTTCTGGGTCGCCCGCATGATGATGTTCGGCACCTACGTCGCCGGCGACGACGCGGTCAACGGTGGCGAACCCGGAACGGTTCCGTTCAAGGATCTGTTCCTGCACGGTCTCGTCCGCGACCAGTTCGGCAAGAAGATGTCGAAGTCGCGCGGCAACGGCATCGATCCGCTCGACTGGGTCGATCGCTTCGGTGCCGATGCCCTGCGCTTCACCCTTGCGCGCGGCGCGAACCCCGGCAGCGACCTGGCGGTCGGCGAAGACCACGCTCAGTCGTCGCGGAACTTTGCGAACAAACTGTTCAACGCGACGAAGTTCGCACTCATGAACGGCGCAGTCGTCGGGGAGCTTCCCTCCCGCGACGCCCTCACCGACGCCGATCGCTGGATCCTCGACCGGCTCGAACAGGTTCGCGCCGAGGTCGACGAGGCGTTCGAGCGTTATGAGTTCTCGAAGGCCTGCGAGACGCTCTACCACTTCGCGTGGGATGAAGTCTGCGACTGGTATCTCGAACTCGCGAAAGTCCAGCTTGCCGACAGCAGCGCACACATCGACGGCACCAAGGTCGTGCTCGGGGCCGTTCTCGACGCGCTGCTGCGCCTGCTGCACCCGGTGATCCCGTTCGTCACCGAGACCCTGTGGAAGGTGCTCACCGGTGGTGAGTCGCTCGTGATCGCGCAGTGGCCGGCGGCATCCGGCGCCACGGCCGACGCCGGTTCGGCGCGCCGCATCGAGGATCTGCAGAAGCTCACCACCGAGATCCGCCGATTCCGCAGCGACCAGGGACTCAAACCGTCGCAGAAGGTCGCTGCACGCCTGGTGGGTGTCGATGCCGCGGATCTCGACGCACAGGTGTCTGCTGTGCAGTCGCTCGCGCGTCTCACCTCGCCCGAGGACGGTTTCGACGCGTCGGCGGCGATCGAAGTGCGCTTGAGTCGCGCCACGGTGACGGTCGAGCTCGACACCTCGGGCACGATCGACATCGGCGCGGAGATCGCGCGCCTGCGCAAGGATCTTGCGGCGGCGGAGAAGGAACTCGCCGGCACGACGGCGAAGCTCGGCAACGAGGCGTTCCTGTCGAAGGCGCCCGCCCCGGTCGTCGAGAAGATCACGGGCCGCAAACAGATCGCCGAAGAAGAGATCGCCCGCATCACCGCGCGGCTGAAGGAGCTGGGACAAGCGTGAGTGCCGACACTCCGGCATCTCCAGACCGGCCCGGGGATCCGTCCCCGGTCGATCTGGCAGAATTGACGCTGGTCGAGGCCGAACTCGACCAACGCTGGCCCGAGACGAAGATCGAGCCGTCCCTGACACGGATCTCCGCGTTGATGGACATCCTCGGTTCGCCGCAGCACAACTACCCGTCGATCCACGTTGCGGGGACGAACGGCAAGACCTCGGTCACACGGATGATCGATGCGCTCCTGACCCGGATGCAACACCGGACCGGTCGGACGACGAGCCCCCACCTGCAGATCGTCACCGAGCGGATCAGCGTCGACGGTGCACCGATCTCACCGCGGACCTACGTCGACACCTACCGCGACCTCGAGCCGTACGTGCACATGGTCGATGTGCAATCGGAGGCCGTGGGCGGCCCGAAGATGAGCAAGTTCGAGGTGACCACGGCGATGGCGTTCGCGGCGTTCGCCGATGCTCCCGTCGACGTCGCCATCGTCGAGGTCGGGTTGGGCGGACGGTGGGACGCCACGAACGTCGTCACCGGCCAGGTCGCCGTGATCACGCCGATCGGTTTCGACCACACCGGGTATCTCGGTGAGACGCTCACCGAGATCGCGGGGGAGAAGGCCGGGATCATCAAGAAGGCTCCCGAGGATGGCCTCGTACCTCGCGACACCGTCGCGATCCTCGCGCAGCAGGAACCCGAAGCGATGGACGTGTTGCTGCGGCAGGCCGTCGAATCCGACGCCGCGGTCGCCCGCCAGGGTTCGGAGTTCTCGGTGGTACGCCGCGCTGTTGCCGTCGGTGGCCAGCAGATCGACCTGCAAGGACTCGGCGGGCTGTACACCGACATCTTCCTTCCGCTCCACGGCGAGCATCAGGCATTCAACGCCTCCCTCGCGCTTGCTGCCGTCGAAGCGTTCTTCGGCGCGGGTCCCGACAAGCAACTCGACGTGGAGACCGTGCGCGCGGCGTTCGCGTCGATCGTCAACCCGGGTCGCCTCGAGCGGGTGCGGAATGCCCCGACGGTGTTCCTCGACGCCGCGCACAATCCGCACGGCGCGAGGGCTCTCGCCGCGGCGCTGGCCGGCGAATTCGATTTCCGCAAGCTTGTCGGCGTAGTCAGTGTGATGGCAGACAAGGATGTCGCGGGACTCATGGAGGCACTCGAGCCGGTGTTCGACGAGATCGTGGTGACGCACAACGGTTCGCCGCGCGCCATGGACGTCGACGACCTCGCGAACGCCGCGGTCGCGCGTTTCGGTGACGAGCGGGTGGTCACGGCCGCGACCCTGCCCGACGCGATCGAGACCGCCATCGCGATCGCGGAGGAGGTCGGCGAGCCGGGCGAAGCGGTGTCGGGTGCCGGTGTAGTGGTGACCGGCTCGGTTGTGACCGCCGGAGCGGCGCGCACACTTTTCGGAAAGGACCCTGCGTGAGCAGTGACACCCCCACAGGTGGGGACGACCCGACCACCGGCGGTTCGACGACCGGTGACGACACCGAGACCACGGAGTTCCTTCCTCCGACGACCGACCCGTGGAAGGGATTCCGCGGTGTCATGGCCGGCACGCTCGTGCTCGAAGCGATCGTCGTGTTGCTGGTACTCCCCGTGATCGCGACGCTCGGTGGCGGGTTGACACCCGTATCCACCGGATACGTCGTGGGCCTCGCGGTGCTGATGATCCTCGGCGCGGGCGTCCAAGGCCGATCGTGGGCGATCCCGTTCAACATTGCCCTGCAGGTCCTGGCTGTGCTCGGTTTCTTCGTCGACCTCGCATTCGGTGCGATCGGGGTCTTGTTCTGCGCGGTCTGGGCATACATCCTCTACCTGCGTAAAGACATCAGAGACCGGGAGCGCCGGGGTCTGCTTCCGGGGCAGCGCGGCTGAACCACTACGCTGGCTCCGTGATTGAGCGGACCCTGGTACTCATCAAGCCCGACGGCGTCGCCCGCCGTCATGTCGGAGAAATCCTGTCGCGCATCGAGCGCAAGGGACTGAACATCGTCGCTCTCGAGTTGCGCACCGCAACCACGGACATCGCGGCGGCGCACTACGCAGAACACGAAGGGAAGCCGTTCTACCCCGGTCTCCTCGAGTTCATCACCGGCGGCCCTCTGGTCGCCGCTGTGCTCGACGGGCCCCGCGCGATTGCTGCGTTCCGTCAGCTCGCGGGCGGAACCGACCCTGTCGAGAAGGCTGTCCCAGGTTCGATCCGCGGCGATCTCGGACTCGAGGCGGGAGAGAATCTGGTCCACGGATCGGACTCCGTCGAATCGGCCGAGCGTGAGATCGCGCTGTGGTTCCCCGGACTCGCGTCTGCGTAGACGCCCGACCCTTCCAGAACATGCTCGACGGCGCCCTTCGGGGCGCCGTTGGCGTATCTGTGCCTCGCTGTGTGGGATACTGAGGACGGTTGTACCGCGCGAGCCCGCGCGGAACGACCGACGACATCACGGATCGATGCCCGACATCGCGGTGGCCGAGGAACGCAGGAGATACCTCGCTCGGCTGCACGCTGGATGCACCGGCGCTCGATCTGCGATCAACCAGGCACCGCTCGGCCGTGCAGTGAAAACGGGCACCGGACGACCGAGTGATGCGAGACCGAACGAACTCGCGCTCCCTGCACGAGTACACAAGCAGCGCCCTCGTGTGGCCGCTCACGCCGCCTTCCAGCGGTGATGGACGCGCCCGGGGGTCTTAGGAGACTTACGTGGCCGATCAAGAGCCGCAGGAAAACAACTCAACCGAGGCGAATGCCCTGAACTTGCCCGCGAAAATCCGCGTGCATGCGCTTGCCAAGCTACTCGGATTGACCAGCAAACAGGTGATGGCGCAGGCCGCCGAACTCGGTACCGAACTGCGCAGTGCCCACTCGACGCTTCCCCGCGAGGCCGCGGAAGAACTCCACGCCAGGTTGAGCCGCCCGGCCGAACAGACTCCGCAGACACCGGCGTCCGAAGACACCGCTGGGCCCGAAGACACCGCTAGGCCCGAAGACACCGCTAGGCCTGCCGAAACACCGGAAGTGGCCGAGTCGCCGGTAGTCGAAGAGTCCCCGGCCGTCGAAGAGTCTCCGGTGGTCGAGGAGTCTCCGGTCACCGAAGAGTCGTCTACGGGTATCGCGCTACAGCTCGATGACGCGGACGACACCGCAGCCACAGAGCCCCTGGCTGCGGCTTCCGTGGGTGGACCGACCGGATTGTTCACTTCCCTCGAACAGGACACACCGCTGTTCGAGATCCCTGAACCCACGCCCGCTCAGACCACCGAGCAGGTCACTGCACCGCTGTTCCTCCAGCCCGAGGCCGCCCCGGCCGGAGAAGAAGGCGAAACCCGTCCGCGTCGTCGTCGTGCCCGCCGTGGCACTGCGGCGCCTGCTGCCGAAGACACCGCAGCGTCTGCTGCCGACACCGCAGCGGCTACTGCTGCGCCTACCGAGGCCGCAGCAGACACCGCAACGGAGACCGAGGGTGCCGCCGAGTCGACGGACTCCACTCCGAGCGGGGGTCGTGACGAGCAGGACGACCACCCTCGTCGTCGCCGCCGTGGTCGTCGTGGCCGCGGACGTGGACGCGGTGACAGCGCCGAGAACGAGCAGCAGGACGAGTCCACCGAGCAGGCCGATCAGTCGGGGTCCGGGGACGCCGAGACCGGCGGATCCGACGAGAAGGCTCCGCCGGCTGCGAAGCCCATCGAGGCCGAGGCCGAGGCCGAGGCCGAGACCGTTGCCGATGGCGCGGAGGACAGCACGACGGAGGAGGCCGACGAAAGCTCGGGGGACGACACGCACGGCGACGGCTCGTCGCGGCGTCGGCGTCGGCGTCGGCGTCGGCGCGGTAACGGCGACACCACCGAGGCCGCGTCGGACGACGATCCGCCCAACACCGTCGTCCACGAGCGGGAACCGCGCCCCAAGACGCGTGCCGTGAAGGACGAGGTTCAGGGCATCAGCGGGTCTACCCGACTCGAAGCGAAGCGTCAGCGTCGCCGCGACGGTCGTGAGGCAGGCCGTCGGCGCCCGCCGATTCTCACCGAGTCGGAGTTCCTGGCCCGGCGCGAGTCGGTCGAACGCGTCATGGTCGTCCGCGAGAAGGTCGACGGACCGCACGTCGGCATGACCCAGGTGGCCGTGCTCGAGGACGGCATCCTCGTCGAACACTTCGTGACCAGCGCCGGATCGGCGTCGATGGTCGGCAACATCTACATCGGCCGAGTTCAGAACGTGCTCCCTTCGATGGAAGCTGCATTCATCGACATCGGTCGCGGCCGCAACGGTGTGCTCTACGCCGGCGAGGTGAACTGGGAAGCGGCAGGTCTCGGTGGTCAGTCCCGCAAGATCGAGCAGGCTCTCAAGCCCGGCGACCAGGTGGTCGTGCAGGTGAGCAAGGACCCGGTCGGTCACAAGGGCGCACGGCTGACCACCCAGATCAGCCTCGCCGGACGATTCCTCGTATACGTGCCGGGAGGCTCGTCGACGGGTATCAGCCGCAAGCTGCCCGACACCGAGCGCAAGCGACTCAAGGACATCCTCCGCGAGGTCGTCCCCGCCGATGCCGGTGTGATCATCCGCACCGCCGCGGAAGGCGTCAGTGAGGACGAACTCGCACGCGACGTCGCGCGCCTGCAGTCGCAGTGGGAAGCCGTCCGCGAACAGGCCGACAAGATCCAGTCCGACGGATCGGGTCAGCCGAAGGCGCTGTACGAGGAGCCGGACCTGCTCGTGAAGGTCGTTCGAGACCTCTTCAACGAGGACTTCTCGAAGCTGGTCATCGAAGGCGATAAGTCGTGGAACACGGTCGAGAGCTACATCCGTACCGTCGCATCCGATCTGCTGCCGCGAGTGGAGCGCTACCAGTCGCAGTCGTCGGTCGATGTCTTCGGTGTGCACCGGATCGATGAGCAACTCGCGAAGGCGCTCGACCGCAAGGTGTGGCTGCCGTCCGGCGGTACCCTCGTCATCGACCGCACCGAGGCGATGACGGTGGTCGACGTCAACACCGGCAAGTTCACCGGCGCGGGCGGAAACCTCGAGGAGACCGTCACCCGCAACAACCTCGAAGCCGCCGAGGAGGTCGTGCGGCAGATGCGTCTACGCGACATCGGCGGCATGATCGTCGTCGACTTCATCGACATGGTGCTCGAATCCAACCGCGATCTCGTGTTGCGTCGCCTCACCGAGGCGCTCGGCCGGGACCGCACACGGCACCAGGTGTCCGAGGTGACGTCTCTCGGCCTGGTGCAGATGACGCGCAAGCGTCTCGGTACCGGACTCGTCGAGGCGTTCTCCACGACCTGCGAATCCTGCCAGGGGCGCGGCATCATCGTGCATTCCGAGCCGATCGAGTCGAAGCCTGCGGACGACTCCGGACGTTCGTCGCAGGGTGGAGGGTCACGTCGCAAGCGGGGACGCGACAAGAGCAACAGCACTCCACAGGAGTCCGTGACCGAGCCCGCCCCTGCGGCCTCCACTCCCGACCCGGAGGCGGCCGCCAAGCGCGCGGCGCATCCGGTGGCATTGGCGATGGCCGCGCACCAAGCGCACGACAAGCCCGCTGGCGACGCCGAAGAGAGTGCCGTCGAGGTGGTCGCGGACACGGTTGCAGTGGAGCAGCCGGAAGTGGTTGCGAAGGCGGAAGTCGCGGTGAAGTCGGAAGCGCAGCCCGGCGAGGTCCACAGCGAGCCCGTGGTCGAGCTCACTTCGGAGGCGAAGCCTCCCGTCGAGTCCGAGCCGGCAGAGCAATCCGAGCCGGCAGAGCAGTCCGAGTCGGCAGAGCAGTCCGGGCAAGCGGAACCTGCTCCACGCCGTCGTCGTGCCCGCAGAGTATCGCGAGCAGCTGCCGCACCGGTAGACGAGAGTGCAGGAAAGCCCCGGGTGTTCGTGGTAGCCGCGCCCACGCCCGATGCCACACCGGAACCGGCTGCACCGGAACCCGCTGTTCCGTCCAATGACGGTGCCGACGCGGTGGAAATCGTTCGCCGTCCCCGTCGTCGCCGGGCTGCCGGACGGCCGGCGGGACCACCCGTCGACGCCCAGGTGTGATCCGCTGAACCCGGGTCGACGAATGTCGACCCGGTTTCGGTCACACCTGGTTTGACCCTGGTAGTCACCTTCCCGTAATCTTCTACAGTCGCTACTCGGCGATACTGCTCAGCTGCGCCTGGTTCAGGAAGTCGGCGGGACCCGAGTCAGCAGCCACACCAGACCAGTCGTGTCGCACTACCGCGACGCGAGCACGTTCGAAGAAGCAAGGGGTAGCCGTCCCATGGCAACGTACGCGATCGTCAAGACCGGCGGTAAGCAGTACAAGGTCGCGCAAGGCGATCTCGTCAAGGTCGAGAAGATCGAGGGTGAGCCCGGCACGGCTGTCTCGCTTGCTCCGGTCCTCGTCGTCGACGGGTCTGCGCTCACCACCGACAGTGATGCGCTGGCGAAGGTCTCGGTGAGCGCCGAGATCGTCGAGCACACCAAGGGTCCGAAGATCCGCATCCACAAGTTCAAGAACAAGACCGGGTACCACAAGCGCCAGGGACACCGTCAGAAGCTGACGGTCATCAAGGTCACCGGTATCAAGTAACTCGAACTTCGGCTTCACAACCCAGGAGGGTTCGTCATGGCACACAAGAAGGGTGCATCCAGCTCCCGTAACGGTCGCGATTCGAACGCACAGCGACTCGGCGTCAAGCGTTTCGGCGGGCAGTCCGTCAACGCTGGCGAGATCATCGTGCGTCAGCGTGGCACCCACTTCCACCCGGGCGTGAACGTCGGACGCGGCGGCGACGACACGCTGTTCGCTCTCGAGGCCGGTGCCGTCGAGTTCGGCAGCAAGCGCGGTCGCAAGACCGTCAACATCGTCCCGGTCGCGGCAGACGCCTGAGTCAGCCGTCCGACAAGGACACCGCGAGAGCATTCTCGCGACATACTCCCAATAGGGGCGGGCCAGGGTCGCACACCCTGACCCGCCCCTATTGTGTGTTTCATAGGCATTGTGTGTTTCATAGGCAATTTTTCGTTCGGAGAGAGGTCCACCCATGTCCCGCTTCATCGACCGGGTTGTGCTGCACGTCAGTGCCGGCAAGGGCGGCAACGGTTGCGCCTCTGTCCACCGCGAGAAGTTCAAGCCGCTCGGAGGCCCCGACGGTGGCAACGGGGGCAATGGCGGCGACGTCGTCCTCGAGGTCGACGAAGGTGTGCACACGCTGCTCGACTTCCACTTCCACCAGCACGCGAAGGCGTCGAACGGTTCGCAGGGAGCCGGTGGGAACCGCGAGGGAGCGAACGGAAAGCACCTCGTTCTCAAGGTGCCGGACGGCACGGTGATCCTCGACAAGGACGGCCATGTGCTCGTCGACATGGTCGGGGCAGGCACCCGCTATGTCGCGGCGAACGGGGGCCGTGGTGGTCTCGGCAATGCCGCGCTCGCGTCGCGCGCCCGCAAGGCGCCCGGCTTCGCGCTCCTCGGTGAGGAAGGCGAGGAGTTCGACCTCGTCCTCGAACTGAAGTCGGTTGCCGATGTCGGTCTCGTCGGATTCCCGTCGGCGGGCAAGTCGTCGCTCGTGTCGGTGCTGTCTGCCGCGAAGCCGAAGATCGCCGACTACCCGTTCACCACGCTGGTGCCGAACCTCGGCGTCGTGCAGTCGGGCGATACGACCTTCACCGTCGCCGACGTGCCGGGGCTCATCCCCGGCGCCAGCGAAGGCCGCGGTCTCGGGCTCGACTTCCTCCGGCACCTCGAGCGCTGCGCGGTGCTCGCACACGTGGTGGACTGCGCAACCCTCGAACCGAATCGCGACCCGATCTCCGACGTCGATGCCCTGGAAGCGGAGCTCGCCGCGTATCAGCCGGCGCTGTCGGGCGACAGCAGTCTCGGTGAACTCTCCGAGCGCCCCCGAATCGTCATCCTCAACAAGGCCGACGTCCCCGACGCCGCGGAACTCGCCGAGTTCGTCACCCCCGAGTTCGAAGCCCGAGGATGGCCCGTGTTCACGATCTCTGCGGTGAGTCGAGAAGGATTACGTCCCTTGACCTTCGCCCTTGCGAAGATGGTCGAGGACTACCGTGCGGCTCATCCGCCTGCCGCTCCCGCCCGACCCATCATCCGTCCCGTCGCCCGCGACGAGACCGGGTTCAGCGTCGTCGCCGACCCGAATGAGCCCGGTGGCTTCATCGTCCGCGGCACTCGGCCCGAGCGTTGGATCCGCCAGACGGCCTTCGACAACGACGAAGCCGTCGGTTATCTCGCCGATCGCCTCGCGCGGCTCGGCGTCGAGGACGAACTGGTCAAGCAGGGCGCCGAACCGGGATGCTCCGTCACCATCGGCGACGTCAGCTTCGAATGGGAACCGCAGACCCATGCGGGTGTCGACGTGGTGCCCACGGGCCGCGGCACCGACGCGCGCCTCGACCAGACCGATCGGGTGGGCGCCGCCGAACGTCGTCATGCCAAGAAGGTCCGCCGCGGTCTCGCCACCGACGACGAATTCTGAACCGAGGAGCACAGTGAGCGACACCCGCGGGGTCATCGCTTCCGCACGCAGCATCATTGTCAAGATCGGATCGTCGGCCATCACGAGCCTGGCGGGCGGCCTCGACCGCGAACGCCTCGATCAGCTCGTCGACGCCATCGAAGGGCGCATGCGGGCCGGTTCGAACGTCACGGTTGTGTCGTCGGGTGCGGTCGGTGCCGGTTTGGCGCCCCTCGGCCTGACCATGCGACCGCGCGACCTCGCCACCAAACAGGCTGCCGCGAGTGTGGGGCAACTCGCACTCGCGCACGCGTGGGGAACCTCGTTCGCCCGGTACCACCGCACCGTCGGGCAGGTGCTTCTCACCGCCGACGACATCGCCCGTCGCACCCAGCATCGGAACGCGCAGCGCACCCTCGACCGGCTCCGGTCGCTGGGCGCGGTGCCCGTGGTCAACGAAAACGACACCGTCGCGACGGTCGAGTTGCGCTTCGGCGACAACGACCGCCTCGCCGCGCTCGTGTCGCACCTGACCAGCGCGGACGCACTCGTCCTCCTCTCGGATGTCGACGGTCTGTACGACGGGGATCCCCGAAAGGGCGGAGCGACCCTGATTCCGGAGGTCACCAGCCCGGAAGATCTCGACGGGGTGGTGGCCGGATCGGGCGGTGCACTCGGAACCGGGGGAATGGCAACCAAGCTTTCCGCGGCCCGGCTCGCCGCCGACTCCGGGGTGCCGGTGTTGTTGGCCGCTGCGTCGGATGCCGCTCGGGCGCTGAGCGCTGCCGACGTGGGTACCGCGTTCGCTGCACGCCCCGAGCGCATGTCGGCGCGCCACTTCTGGGTGCGGCACGCCGCCGACACCCTCGGCACCCTGCATCTCGATGCGGGAGCGGTGCGCGCCGTCGTCGAACGCCGCAGGTCGCTGCTCGCCGCCGGCGTGACCGGGATGAGTGGCAGCTTCCACGCAGGTGACGTCGTTGCGCTCGTCGGACCGGACGAACGCACCGTGGCCCGTGGTGTCGTGGCCTACGAGCCGAGCGAACTCGATTTCATGATCGGATTCTCCACGCGGCAGTTACCTCAGGACCTGCAGCGACCCGTCGTGCATGCCGACGATCTGGTGCGCATCTGACGCCGAAGTTCCTTCTGTCCGGCGTGCACACCGTTCTGTTCACGGGTTCGGAATGTTGTTGTAGCCGTGGACTATTGCCACGGGTCGATAGTGGGTATCCCGGCGGCCTCGAATGGCCCCCGATCGCGGGTTGCGACGGTGAATCCTGCGGCAGCCGCTGTGGCGGCAATCATCCCGTCGGCGATGGCGATGGCGAGCCCTGCGGCGCGGGCCTGCGACATCATGCGGCCGTATTCCGCGGTGGCATCCAGGTCGTAGGCCAGGATGCGGCCGGTGAACACGGGCAGGGTGTAGTTCTCCAGCCAATCTGTGTACTCGTCGCGACGGCGACCGGCGGGCATCGTCGCGATGCCGTACCGGAGTTCGCCGACGGTGACCGCCGACAGGTACAGGGTCTCGCTGGCCTGGGCGTCCAGCCACGCTGTGACGCGATCGTTTGGGGCCTTGGTGGTGGGCTCGCTGATGACGTTGGTATCCAGGATGATCACTGGCCGAACTCCATCGGTTCATGAGGGGTCGTTTCGCGGCCGAAGTAGGTGGCCTGTTCGTCCTCGGTGAGCCGGTTCTCCTCGCCGATGACGCTGGAGAGGAGCGTGCCGAGCTTGACCCGCTCAGGCGGGTTTACTGCCTCGGTGAGGATGGCGCGCATTTCGGCCTCGATGCTGCGTTCGTTTCCGGCTGCGCGCTGGCGGATAGCGCGGTGTACTTCGTCGCTCAGATTTCGGATCGTCACGTTCTTCATTCGCTATCATCTCCCGTCTGACCGACATCAGTGGTGATAGTTCGGCGTATGTGCCATCGATGATGGCAAAGATAGCCTACCTGCTATCACTCTCGCTTGATGGTCGTGCATGCCGACGATCTGGTGCGTATCTAGGTTCGGGGTTCTCTGCGTCCCTGCGAAATGGCGCGGCCGCATGATGAAGTTCGGCGCTCACCGCGGCGAAGACCGGTCGGCGCGTGCTGCCCGAGCGGTATGCGATGCGGGTCCGTCTCCCGATCGGGAGGGCTGTGAGCACCACTGATGGCGGGACGTCGATCGCGCCGAGTTGCGGTACCAGTGCGACACCGGCTCCGATCGCAACCAGGCCGAGCACCGTCGCGAAGTCGTCGATCCGATGGGTCACGTGCGGTTCGAAGCCCTGGGAGTGGCACGTACGGACGGCCATGGTGTGGCAGAGAGTTCCGCGATTGCCGAGAATCCAGCGGATCTCCACACCGAACGTGCGGCTGCCGTTGCTCCCGGCGCGTGAGCTTCCTGCGCGTCGAGATCTGCTCCGGTCCCTTCGAGAGATCCGGCGGATCTGTGGTCGAACGACGTAAGCCGTCGCTGCTCGCGTCGCCGCGCCGGGGAGGCAGCTTCCACGCCGGCGACGTCGGCCAGAGGTTCGACCGCTGCGACACTTTCCCCCAGCTCTGCGGGTTTCCTTTCCCTCACGACCCACGGCAACCCGGACAACGGGAGGAAAGTTCCGTGCGGGGTTTGGGTCACCGGCGAGGACGGGCCGCCAAGATCAATATTCGGCTGTAGTACCAGCGCGTCTCAGGGCACTGAGCACCTCGGAGGTGCCCGCGTCGATCTTCACCGTCGCGTGGGTATCTCCACGACTGGGTCCACGGTTCACGATCGCGACCGGGATACCCTGTGCGACAGCGCGACGGACGAAGCGCAGTCCCGATTGCACGGTGAGTGAGCTTCCCGCGACGAGAAGCACATCCGCGTCGTCGACCAGTTTGTAGGCTGCGTCGACGCGGGGGCGCGGCACGATCTCACCGAAGTACACGATGTCGGGTTTGAGCATGCCGCCGCACCGGTCACAATCCACGACGACGAAGTCGCTGGTGTCGGCGACGACGGCGTCGGCATCCGGCGCGACCTCGAGGCCGGTGACGCCATGCGCGCGCTCCGTGAAATCGGGGTTCGCTGCCGACAACCGTTCGTGCAGCGTGAACCGTGAGATGCGGTTCTCGCATGCAAGACACCGGACCTGAGCGTACGAGCCGTGCAGGTCGATCACGTGACGGCTTCCCGCTTTCGTGTGCAGCAGGTCGACGTTCTGGGTGATGACGCCGAGGACGGTGCCGCTCCGTTCCAGCGCGGCGACCGCCCGGTGACCGGCATTCGGTCGTGCGGCATCCATATGCCGCCAGCCGACGTGGTTGCGCGCCCAGTAGCGTTGCCGGAACTCGGGATCGCCGACGAACTGCTGAAACGTCATGGGATTGCGCGGCGGTGAATCGGGGCCCCGATAATCGGGGATCCCGGAATCCGTCGACACCCCGGCTCCGGTGAGGACGACGACGCGTCGCCCGGCCACAAGGGTATGCAGCGCCTCGGACGGGTTCGTCACCGTCGACTCTCGGGTACCGACCACAGGCCCTCCTTCGCGGCCTCCATGCTATTCCTGCGCGGTGGTGTTGGTCCCTCGGGCGGGGAGCAGGCCCCGGACGGTGTCGATACTGTCGGCGTCGGCAGGCGACTTGTCGGGGCGGTAGCGCAGAACCCGGGCGAAGCGCAGCGCGACACCACCCGGATAGCGAATGCTGGTCTGCACGCCGTCGAGTTCGATCTCGACCACCAACTCGGGCCGCAGGTACACAGTGTGGTCGTCGCGATGGGATTCGAAGTCGGGGAACCGGGTGGTCTGCCATCGCAGCAGTGCGTCGGTCAGGCCCTTGAAGGTCTTGCCGACCATGATCGGGGGACCGCCGTCGGGGTCGCGGGCACCGAGGTGCAGGTTGGACAAGAACCCGGTGCGACGCCCGTAGCCCCATTCGGCACCGAGGACGATCAGGTCGAGCGTGTGTTCGGGTTTGATCTTCTGCCACGCATGGCCCCGACGACCGGCCAGATACGGCGACGACAGGGACTTCACCATGACCCCCTCGTGGCCGTGTTCGAGAGCGGCCTCGAGGTGAGCGTGCGCCGCAGCCGGTTCCGGCGAGTCCACCGCCGGAATCCGATGTGCACCCGCGACACGCTCGAGGAACGTCAGGCGTTCGGTCAGCGGCAGATCGAGCAGGTCGACACCGTCGAGGTGGAGGCAGTCGAAGAAGTACGGGCGGAGTAGGAGTTCGCGGGCGGTGCTCGACCCGAAACGGCTCATGGTCTCCTGGAACGGGCGTGGTCGCCCGGTATCGGTGAGGGCGAGCGTCTCCCCGTCCAACACGACACTGCGGCACGGCAGTTCGGCGACCAGATCGACGAGTTCGGGTACCGACGAGGTGATCTCGCGCAGAGTCCGCGTGAACACCCGCACCGAGCCGCCGTCTCGGTGCACCTGAATGCGTGCACCGTCGAGTTTGTACTCGACGGTGCAGTCGCCGGCGAACTCGTCGAGCGCCGATTCGACGGACGCGGCGGGCACAGCGAGCATCGGCCGGACCGGACGCCCAAGCTCGAGCCGGAACGCGGACAGGGCATCGAGCCCACCGGAGAACGCCGCGGCTGCCGCACGGGGGAGTTGCCCCGAGAGCATCACCGCGCGTCGTACGGCGTCGGCCGGCAGCTCCGCGGTGGCCGCCACGGCGTCGGTCATGACGCCTTCGAGTGCGCCCTGTCGGAGCTCCCCGCCGAGCAGCTGCACCAGGAAGTCTTGCTCGTACACGGTGGCGCGGGTGAACAGGTCCGACAACATTTCCATTCTCAGTCCGGTCGATCCGGGACCGGACAGGCCCGCGATGCGGTCGACGAGTGTGCCGACCTCGGTGACCGTCAGAGTCGGATCGTGGGCGGGTGCTGCCTGCAACGCCGCGAGTGTGCGGTACCCGACGCCGATGCGCCCTTGCGGCAGCACACCGGACAGCCACGACACCACAGGCTCGACCTCATCGGGAGTCGCCTGTGCCAGCAGGGCTCGCAGGGCGCCTGTCTTGACCTTCCGCGACCGTGTCGCGGCGACCGCGGAAGAGGTCTCGACCACCTGAGTCAACAGCACCGTTCGACGGTATCGCCGCAGGATGGTCGACGTCGACGAATGCCGACAGTGTCAGCGCGCGCCCGCGCTCTTCGCCGCAGCGACGAATCGACGAATCGCGTCGGAGTCCTTCACCCCGCGCGATACTTCGACACCACTCGAGACGTCGACACCCCAAGGCTGGACCGCGGCAATGGCGGCGGCGACGGTATCGGGATACAGACCACCGGCCAGCAGCCACTGCCCCGTCGGCAGTGACGGTAGTACCGCGGGATCCCACGATTGCCCACTGCCCGGTGTCGGGGCGTCGACCAGCAGGAGGTCTTCGCCGAAGGCACCGGTATTCAGGGGCTGGGCGGTATCGGCGCCGACGGCGCGGATCAGGCGCGCGGGATGATCTGCCAGCGCGGCGAATGCCTCGTTCGGGTAGTTGCCGTGCAGCTGGATCGCTCGGACTCCGGACGCTTCGGCGAGCTCGCGGACCTCCTCGACCGATTGTCCGGCGAACACGCCGACGGTGAGCACGTTCTCGGGCACGTCGGTGGCCAGCTCGGCCGCACGTTCCGGGGTGACGTGCCGGGGGCTGGCGGCAAGCACGAACCCGATGGCGTCGGCGCCCGCAGCGACGGCTGCTGCTACGTGCTCGGGGTCCCGCAGGCCGCAGATCTTGACGAACATACCTCGAACCCTACGTCGCGGCCAGCCGGCGGTTGTTCGGGGCGGTCCCGGATGTCGGTGAATGCCGCATGTGGGGTGCGGCCAGAGGAGACCATGGACTGCGAAGAGGATCGACGACGGGAGCCCGGGGAATGGGAGCTGCAAAGAGTTCGTCGACGGCAGTCGAGCTGGACGTCGACGGCCGAACGGTGCGGATCTCGCATCCCGAGCGGGTCTATTTTCCGGCGCTCGGCGTCACCAAGCTCGACCTCGCCCGCTACTACATCGCCGTGGGAGACGGCATTGTTCGCGCACTGCGGGATCGTCCGTGCATGCTGCATCGGTTCCCCGAGGGGCTCGAGGGAGACAAGGTGCATCAGAAACGGCTGCCGCGCGGCGCACCGGACTGGGTGCAGACCGTCCGTGTGCACTTCCCCCGATACCACCGCGACGCCGACGAACTGTGCGTCACGCACCTCGCGGACGTCGTGTGGGCAGTGCAGATGTCGACGGTGGAGTTCCATCCGTGGAACTCGCGCCGCGGCGACGTGGAGAAGCCCGACGAGTGGCGGATCGATCTCGACCCGATGCCCGAATGCGACTTCGGGAAGGTGCGGCGTGTCGCGTCGGTGGTGCACGAAGTACTCGACGAATTGGGCGCGGTGGGGTGGCCGAAGACCTCTGGCGGACACGGGCTGCATGTCTACGTACGGATTGATCCGAACTGGGGATTCGACGATGTACGCAGGGCTGCACTGGCTTTCGCGCGCGAAGTGGAGCGGCGCGCGCCGGCGGACGTGACCACCACGTGGTGGCGTAAGGACAGGGACCCCACTGCGGTGTTCGTCGACTACAACCAGAACACTCGCGACCACACACTCGCGGGCGCGTATTCGGTGCGCGGAGTTCCGGAAGGAACCGTCTCGGCGCCGGTGCGGTGGGCCGAAATCGACGATCTCGAACCCCGCGATTTCACCATCGAGACCGTCCCCGGCCGATACGCGAAACTCGGCGACCTGCATGCCGGTATCGACGACGACTCGTTCCCGCTCGATCGGCTCCTCGAATGGGCCGATCGGGACGAGCGAGACATGCAGGAAGAGGATGGATCTCAGTAGCCGGCGCTCACGTCGATCGCCGCGACAGGTTCGACTCCCGACGCGAACCGAGTGACGTTCTCGACCACCCGGTCCACGTAGGCGGGAACCCGCAGCGCCGGCGGATTCGAATCGTGTGGCGTGATCATCGCATTGGGTAACGACCACAGGGGATGCCCGCCGGGGAGGGGTTCGGGGTCTGTGACGTCAAGACCTGCACCCGCGATCGTGCCTGCAGTCAATGCGCCGACCAAGGCGTCGGTATCGATGAGGTTGCCACGCGCGATGTTCACCAGCCACGCGGCCGGCTTCATCGCCGCCAGTTCCTCGGCGCCGATCAGATGCTCGGTATCCGGCGTGGCCGCTGCAGAGACCACGAAATGATCTGCAACCGACCATATCTCGCTGATCCGCTCCACGGAGAACGTCTCGACTGCGCCGGGGACGGGACGTCCGCTCCGGTTGACGGCCAGGGCTCGTGCACCGAGTGCGGCAAGCATCGGGATGAGCGCGCGTCCGATTCCGCCCGCGCCGATGATGCCGATCGTCGCTCCCCGCAGCGTGCCCAGACGCGGGTAGAACGACTCGGGTGCCCAGGACGTCGCCGCCAGATGGTGGGGGAGTGCTCGCACACCGGCGAGCAGCAACATCAGGGCGTGCTCGGCGACGGTGGCCGAGTACGCACCGGCCGCAGACGTCCACAGCACCTGTGGGTGGCGCTTGATGATGCCCTCCGAGAGCCAGTGTTCGACACCTGCCGAAGGTAACTGCACCCAGCGTACTGAGTCGGGAAGGGTTCCAGGAAAAAGATCCGGTCCGCTGGTCCAGATCAGTGCGTCGGGACGCTCCTCGAGCGACACCGTGATCGCGCCTCCGCTGGAGACCGCTCGGACGAACACGTCGTCGGGCCGGGGACCGACAGCAATGCGGGGCGAACGCGCAGAGGAGGTCATGGCCTCGACTCTATGCGTCCGCCCCGCATCGGTCACGCTGTGTGACCCCTGCTTTCAGGTCGGTCAAGCGGTCTCTTCGACGATGAGCGGGTAGACCCCGTTCTCGTCGTGCACCTCACGCCCGGTGACCGGCGGATTGAACACGCACAGCATCCGCATGCGGGTGTCAGGCTCGACACGGTGCCGCTCGTGTCCGTTCAGCAGGTACATCGAACCCGGCGCGAGGTCGTACACGACATCGTTGTCGAGGTCGCGCAGTTTGCCGGTACCCTCCACCAGCCAGACGGCCTCGATGTGGTTCGCGTAGTGGAACTCGTTGATCGTTCCCGGCTCGATGACGGTCTCGTGGAACGAGAAACCGACTTTGTCGCCGGCAAGAACGATGCGCTTACTACGCCACTGTCCGTCCTCGGAGGTGATGTCGCGCTCGGTGTCGGTGATCTCGTCGGTGGTGCGCACGATCATGTGATGCGGTGCTCTTTCTGCTGATGAACTGGGGACGGTCGGTCAGGAACGAACCTTGGCGGTGGCCTCGGCGAGGATGTTCAGACCGTACTCGAGCTCGTCGTCGGTGATGGTCAGCGGCGGCAGCAGCTTGACGACCTCGTCGGACGGACCCGACGTCTCGGCCAGCAGCCCCTGCTCGAAGGCGAAGGCACATACCTTGTCGGCATCAGCCGGGTCGTCGAACACCAGACCCTGCACCAGGCCGCGACCGCGAGTCGACACTCCGTCGAACTTGTCGGACAGGTTCATGAACGTCTGATGGATGCGCTCGCCCTTGCGCAGCGTGCCACGCTCGAGCTCGTCGTTGGTCCAGTAGTGCTTCAGTGCTGCGGACGCAGTGATGAACGACGGGTTGTTGCCACGGAACGTGCCGTTGTGCTCGCCCGGGCCCCACACATCGAGTTCCCGCTTGAACAGCGTGAGCGCCATCGGCAGGCCGTAACCGCCGATGGACTTCGACAGCGTCACGATGTCGGGGGTGATGCCTGCTTCCTCGAACGAGAAGAAGGCGCCGGTGCGGCCGCAGCCCATCTGGACATCGTCGACGATGAGCAGGATGTCGCGCTCGGCGCACAGATCCGCCAGTGCGCGCAGCCATTCGGGGCGTGCGACATTGACGCCGCCCTCACCCTGAACGGTCTCGACGATCACCGCGGCGGGCCGGTTGAGGCCACTGCCGGAGTCGTCGAGCACGCGGGAGAACCACTGGAAGTCTTCGGTGACCCCGTTGAAGTAGTTGTCGAACGGCATCGGAGTCGCGTGCACGAGCGGAACGCCGGCGCCGGCGCGTTTCATCGAGTTGCCGGTGACCGACAGGGCTCCGAGCGTCATGCCGTGGAACGCGTTGGTGAAGTTGATGATCGATTCGCGGCCGGTGACCTTGCGGGCCAACTTGAGAGCGGACTCGACGGCGTTGGTGCCGGTGGGGCCGGGGAACTGGACCTTGTAGTCGAGGCCACGCGGCTTCAGGATCACGTTCTCGAAGGTCTCGAGGAGATCGCGCTTCGCGGTGGTCATCATGTCGAGGCCGTGCGTGACCCCGTCTCTCATGATGTAGTCCACCAGGGCGGACTTCAGGATCGGGTTGTTGTGCCCGTAGTTCAGGGCACCGGCACCGGCGAAGAAGTCCAGGTAGTCCTTGCCGTCCTCGCTCCGCAGCCAGGAGCCGGACGCTGTGTCGAATACTGCGGGCCACCCACGGCTGTAACTGCGGACCTCGGATTCGAGGTGCTCGAAGATATCGTTACCAACGTGGGTGTTGGGCTTGTCTTCCAGGATGGTCATTGCTTTCTGGTCCTCCTGTGATGAATGCGATCGCGAACTCAGGTTCGGGATACCCGAGAAATCCCTGATCAATCGCCGATCGTGTAGAGATCTTCCGCCAGATGTGAATCGGGAAAATCGTCGGGAGCGAACAAATCCGTTCGCGTGATATGAGTGCCACGGCGACGTGCCAGGGCGGTGAACATAGCGATCGAAGCGGCGTTGTCGGGGCTCACTGTGGTTTCCAGCCGGGTCACGCCGGACGGTCGCAGGCGGTCGAGGAGAGCGTCGAGCATGCGCCCGGCCACTCCGCGGCCACGCTGATCAGCGTCGACGGCAACCTGCCACACGAACAGCGTCTGCGGGGAATCCTGCCTGCGGTAACCGGTGATGAATCCGACCGGGCGGCCGGTCTCGTCGGCCGCGACAACCGATGTATCGGCGAAGTCACGACACCACAGCACATACGCGTAACCGGAATTGACGTCGAGCACCTCGGAATCGCGGGCAATCTGCCACAAACGCTTTCCGTCGGAGATTTGCAAGCTCCGAAAACTCAATTCAGCCGGTTCGGTCGTTGGGGTACTACTTTCCATAACGGGCTTCATAAGTACTTCGAACCTAACAAGACTCCCGAGCGAAATCACCCCTTTGGCCTGAATCTGCAGCGGATAGTACGGGCTCTGTGCAGGTGAGGCAGTGCTTGTGAGGCCAGTCACAATTGCGTATCGTCCGGCGTTCCCCGAGCGATTACTTCGGGCTCGCCAGTGCGAAGGGCAGGATCCGGCCGGCTCCCGACCCGATGAGATGCCGCGCCGCCATCGTCAAGGTCCATCCGGTATCGGTCACGGCATCGAGGAGGAGCACCGGCCCGTGATGCCCGTGGAGATCCACCGGCTCCCACGCGTCGACCAAGGCGGCGATCCGGTACGCCGAGTTCGCGGCGGTCACGGCCGGGACACCGGTGCGTCGACGCAGGACACCCAAGTTCTGCAGACGGCCGAGTCGAGCGAGCTGCCCGGCGAGCGATTCCACGAGTACCGGGTGGTCGGGTGACTCCAGTGCCATCACCGCGGTCGGCCGCTCGGCCCAGTCCCAGGCCGCCAGGACGGCCACCGCGGCCTTCACCACCGAGTCGGGCGCCTCGGCGTCCGGGCCGTCCAGCAGCATTCGCAATCGTGGGCCCCACCCGAGATCGGACAGCCGGCCGAGCACACGACCGGGCTCCGGCCCATCGGTGATCTTCCCGGACAACTTCACGCCCAGGGTGGCCATCCCGGTGGGCCACTGCTTCCGGGGCGGGAGATCGACACCCGGACGTTCGAGCCGGTCGCGGGTGCGTTGAACCTCGTCGTCGTCGACACCGGCGTCCCATCGAACTCCTGTGCAGTTGTCGCATCGACCGCACCCGGGCATGTCCGGACTCGACTCGGGATCGTCCAGCTGGCGCCGGAGAAAGACCATCCGACAGCCCGTGGTCCGCTCGTAGTCGAGCATCGCCTCCTGCTCGGCCGCGCGCGCCACCTCGAGTCGGGCGTAACGCTCGGCGTCGTACTCCCATGACTGCCCGGTCGCGATCCAGCCGCCTTTGACGCGACGCACCGCACCGTCGACGTCGAGAACCTTCAGCACCATCTCGAGGCGCGACCGATTGAGGTCGACACGAGGCTCCAGTGCCTGCGTGGACAGTGGACGTTCGTCATCGAGTGCCCCGATCACGCGACGAACCAGCGACTCCTCCGGGAACGCGACCGAAACGAACCACCTCCATATCTGCCGGTCCTCGCTGCCGGGCAGGAGGATCACTTCGGCGCGGTCGGTGGACCGGCCCGCGCGCCCGACCTGCTGGTAGTACGAGATCGGCGACGACGGGGCCCCGAGATGCACCACGAATCCGAGATCGGGTTTGTCGAAACCCATCCCGAGCGCAGATGTCGCGACGAGTGCCTTGATGCGGTTCGAGAGGAGATCGGCTTCGAGTTGTTCACGCTCGGCGGTGTCGGTCTGCCCCGTATACGCGGCCACCGCGTGACCGTGTTCGGCCAGCAATGACGACAGGTCGTGTGCCGCGGACACCGTCAAGGCATAGACGATGCCCGAGCCCGGAAGTTCGTGCAGGTGTTGCGCGAGCCATGCGGCACGTTTCGCCGGCTCGTCGATCCGCACCACGGACAGATGCAGCGACGGGCGATCGAGCCCGCCCCGCAGAACGAGCGTATCGTTGCTTCCCGCGCCCACCCCCAACTGCGCGGCGACATCAGCGACCACCCGGTCGTTCGCGGTCGCGGTGGTCGCCAGGACGGGTATGCCTTCGCCGAGTTCTGCGACCAGGGTGCGGATCCGCCGGTAATCGGGCCGGAAGTCGTGGCCCCAATCCGAAACACAATGCGCTTCGTCGACGACCACGAGGCCGGCGTCGCGGGCCAGCGACGGCAGGACCTGGTCGCGGAAGTCCGGATTGTTGAGCCGCTCGGGACTGACGAGCAGAACGTCGATATCGCCGTCCGCGATGCGCTGATGGATGCCGGCCCATTCGGTGACGTTCCCCGAGTTGATCGTCGCGGCATGAACACCGGCGCGTTCCGCCGCGTCCACCTGATTGCGCATCAAGGCGAGCAGGGGCGAGACGATGACGGTGGGCCCGTGGCCGTGGGCGCGGAGAAGCTTGGCGGAGATGAAATACACCGCGGACTTGCCCCAGCCGGTGCGTTGCACCACGAGTGCGCGGCGCCGGTGCACCACGAGCGCTTCGATCGCCGTCCACTGATCGCCGCGGAGCGTCGCGCCGGGCCCGGCAAGTTCGGCGAGTAGTCGTTCGGCCTCGTCGCGCAGATCGATCAGGGAGGTACTCATGTGCCCATCGTGCACGAGTACACCGACGTCCTGCCCGCTGTGCGCAGCCTCAGGGGCCTTCGACCGGAGCGGGATCGATGTCCTGCTGCGGCAGGACATCGATCAGCGTCGACGAGATGTCCTGCAGAGGAGTCGGGCCCGAGGTGTCCGGAATGGTCAGCGCGACGTAGACCGGACGATCCACCGCATACCACGTGCTGGCATCGATGCCCTGCTCGGCGCCCGACACCTCGAACCACTGCACTCCGTCGATGATCTGCAGCGCGGCGGCCTGATCGAACTCGGCGGGCCGGTCCAGACCGCAACGCAGGACCACCTCGGAGGCGTCGGGGGCCTGCCACGCCGCCGCGCCGACCGGTGCCGGATCGGCAAGCTCTGCACGGGCGAAGTCGCTCATGTTCTCGGGAAGCGCGGCGAGCAGATCGGTGCACGACTCCGATTCCGCGTCCGGTGCCGGAACCGGCCCCAGGCCCACCGGGCTGGTCACGGGAGTCCGCGCCACCATGACGGCCGCCACGATGATGCCGGTGAGGAGCGCGACGGGCAGTGCGACCGCCGTTGCGATCAGCGCTGGGCTACGGCGAGGCCCGTCCCCTGTGCTCCCGGTGGCATCCGCTGTGGTCTCGGTGGCATCCGCTGTGCTCTCGGCGGCATCCGCCGCGGTCGGATCGGGTTCGGGCGCAGAGTTGTCGTTCATATTTTCCCGGAATCGGAGAGTGAGCGGGTAGGAAGGTAGCGTTCGACGACGCTAGCAGGGTGGCCGCTCCGCGCCACCACAGCCGATCGAGAAAGAGGCGCCAATCACCGTGTCGGATCCGATCGGTTCGCCCAGCAGCCCCGAGCGGGAACTCACCGTCGCCGAGGTGGGGGAGTTCCCCACGATCGCCCGAGCGGCTGCCGGCCGCCGGCAACCCCTCACGACGCTGGTGGGGCCAGGCCACGACGCCGCGATCGTTGCGGCGTCGGACGGCCGGGTCGCGGTCTCCACCGACATGCTCGTCGAAGGCCGCCATTTCCGGCTGGACTGGTCGTCACCGCAGGACGTCGGACGCAAGGCGGTGGCGCAGAACGGTGCGGATGTCGCCGCGATGGGTGCACGACCCACCGCGTTCCTCGTCGGACTCGGGTGTCCACCCGACACCCCCGTCTCGGTGCTCGACGGAATCTCCGCGGGCATCGGTGAGGCTGCAGAAGCGATCGGTGCCGGCGTGGTCGGGGGAGACCTCGTCCAGGCCGACCAGGTGATCGTCGCCGTCACTGTTCTCGGCGACCTGCAGGGACGCGCACCGCTGTTGCGTTCGGAGGCACGCTCAGGTGACATCGTCGCACTCGCCGGCCGTACCGGAACGTCTGCGGCCGGGCTGGCCGTGCTTGCGGCCGGACACACCGGATTCACCGACCTCGTCGACGCACACCGGGTTCCGTCGCCGCCCTACGAGGCCGGTGTCGGTGCGGTACTCGCCGGGGCGCACGCCGGGACCGACATCTCCGACGGTCTGCTCGCCGACCTCGGGCACATCGCGGTCTCATCGGGGGTCGCGATCACCGTGGAACAACCCGCCCTCGAACCCGGCCCGCGCCTGAGAGCGGCGGCGGGGGAACTCGGAGCCGACCCGTGGACATGGGTGTTCACCGGAGGCGAAGATCACGCCCTCGCCGCGTGCTTCCCCCCCGATGCGGTGTTGCCGGACGGATGGCGACGAATCGGCCGCGTGCACGACGGCAGGGGCGTGACGGTCGACGGCCGGAACTGGGATGCCCCGGGTGGGTGGGAGAGTTTCGAGTGCGAGACCTCGAGATAGGTTTCCGGCATGGCTGTTTACGCTCTCGGCGACCGCACACCCGACATCCACCCCACGGCCTACGTGCATCCCGATGCGGTGGTCATCGGCGATGTCACCCTCGGTGCTCACGCCTCGGTGTGGCCGTCCGCGGTGCTGCGGGCCGACTACGGCCGGATCGTCGTCGGCGACGAGACCAACATCCAGGACGGCACGATCATCCACTGCACCGCACTCGACGACACGATCCTCGGCGCACGGTGCGTGGTCGGCCACAACACCCACATCGAGGGCGCCACGATCGGTGACGGCGCACTGATCGGATCGGGTTCGCTCGTACTCAACGGTTCGACGATCGGCGCGGGCGCACAGGTTGCAGCCGGCGCCCTGATCCCGCCGCGCTTCGAACTTCCGGCGCGCCGGATGGCCATGGGGATTCCCGCGAAGATTCGTGAAGGAGTCGAGTTGCCCGAGGGACACTTCGATGCGAACGCGAAGATGTACGCCGCGAACGCCGACTACTACCGCACCGCTCTGCGTCGAATCGACTGATCAGGGCTCCATCGAGCGGCCAGAACCGGTAGCGACCCGACCAAACGACGGAGGAGTAACCGACGTGAGCGAGCAGACGACCGAGCGGGCACCGAAGCCTCTGTCGGAGATCGTCGACCCGGGGTGGGCGGCGGCCCTCGCGCCGGTCGTCGACGACATCACCGCGATGGGCGCGTTCCTCAGGGCGGAGATCGCGGCCGGGCGCAAGTATCTGCCGTCCGGCGAGAACGTCCTGCGTGCGTTCACTCACCCGTTCGACCGCGTGCGGGTGCTGATCGTCGGCCAGGACCCGTACCCGACACCCGGCCACGCGGTCGGGTTGAGCTTCTCCGTCGCACCGGACGTGCGACCTATTCCGCGCAGCCTCGCCAACATCTACCGCGAGTACGGCGCCGACCTCGGATTGCCGCAACCCACCGACGGCGATCTCACACCCTGGTCGGAGCAGGGAGTGTTGCTGCTGAACCGGGTGCTCACCGTGCAACCGGGTCAACCCGCCTCGCATCGGCGTAAAGGGTGGGAAAGCGTCACCGAACAGGCGATCCGAGCACTCGTCGCGCGGGAGGCCCCGCTCGTCGCGATTCTGTGGGGTCGTGACGCAGCGACCCTCCGCCCGATGCTCGGTGACGTCCCGACTGTCGAGTCTGCGCACCCGTCGCCGCTGTCGGCCTCGCGCGGGTTCTTCGGATCGAAGCCCTTCAGTCGCGCGAACGCGTTGCTGGTGGAGCAGGGCGGCGAGCCGGTGGACTGGCGTCTGCCATAGCCGAGCGGCGTGCGGCAGCCCATCGGCTCGCGGCAATCACTGGTGGTCGGTTCCCGCGCCCAGCGACCAATCGGGGCGACGCTTCTCGACGAACGCATCCACACCTTCGATGCCGGTGGGGGTGGTTGCCGCAGCGGAGATGGCTGCGGCCTCGGCATCCAGCTGTTCGGACAGAGACCGATGAACGGACTCGTTCACCAGGCGGTGGATGCCCGCGTAGGAGGCGGTCGGGCCGTGCGCCAGGGTGCGTGCGATCCGCAGGGCCTCGCCCTGGATCTCGTCGTCGCCGACGATGCGGCTGAGTAATCCGAGCCGGACACCTTCGTCGGCGCTGATCACAGCATCGGTGAGGATGAGTTCGCGGGCACGGGCGAGTCCCACGACGCGCGGCAGAGTCCATGACATGCCACCGTCCGGGGTGAATCCGATCGACGGGTAGGCGGCCCGCAGTTTCGTTCCGGGACCTGCGAACGCGATGTCGGCGTGCAGCACGATGCTCATTCCCGCACCGGCCGCCCAGCCGTGGACTGCGGCGACGACAGGAACCGCGATGGCATCGAGTTCGCGAACGAAGTCGTGGAACAAGTTCGCGATGTCGAACAGGTGGGCGCCTCGGTCTTCCGCCGCGGCGAAGCCGTGGACGTTTCCACCCGCACAGAAGTTGGCGCCCTCGCCGACCAGCAGAACTGCGCCGATCTCGGGGCCGGCCGAACGCAGGGCATCGATACCCTGCCGCATGCCTTCGGGGGACAACGACGTGCCGTGTTCGGCGGTCGCCACGGCGATCCGCAGCACACCGTCCTCCACGCGTACGAGGGGCTGTAAGTTATCGGTCACAGTCGCACCATATCGGTATCTATGGCCGAACGATCAAGGCCCCCGGTGCATTACGCACCGAGGGCCTTGATCGACTTTTCGACCGGATCAGCCGCGAACAACCTTTCCTGCCTTCAGGCAAGAGGTGCACACGTTCATCTTGCGGGTGTTGCCCGGTGCAACCTGAGCGCGCACGCTCTGGATGTTCGGGTTCCAGCGACGGTTGGTACGCCGGTGCGAGTGCGAGACCGACTTCCCGAAGCCGGGGCCCTTGGCGCATACGTCGCAGACGGCAGCCATGTCGCGAACTCCTTGTGTCTAGTGGATATCTTCTGTCTGTGCATGCTTCAGACACGGGAATCGTCGTCACCCGTGTCAGGCAACCGGACCAGCTTAGCCAACCGGACTGGGTAAGACCAAACCGGACATGCAAACGCGGCGCGGCTAGGCTTTCACCGGGTGCACGAGGGCGCAGGAAAAGGGGTTGATCGGGTGCTCGAAGTCGGTGAGGGTGTCGACGGCCGGGTGTTTCGTCGGTGGGTCGATCTCGGTCTGACGACTCTCGAGGAACGCCGCCACGAGATCAACACACTCAATGTCTTCCCGGTCCCGGACGGCGACACCGGAACCAACCTGCTCGCCACGTTGCGCGCCGCCGCCGACGAACTCGGCGGACCTGTCGACGGGGCGGTCACGGTGGGGGCGGTCGCCGAGGCGCTCGCCCGCGGCGCGTTCGTCGGAGCGCGTGGTAACTCCGGGGTGATCCTTGCGCAGGGTTTGCGCGGTGTTGCGGATTCGATAGCGGGTTTGAGCACCATCGACGGCCGTGATTTCGCTCGGGCCCTGGATCGGGCAGCCACAGCTGTGACCGATGCACTGAGCACACCCGCGGAGGGCACTGTCGTCACGGTGCTGCGTGCTGCTGCGGACGGAGCAGCACGCGCCGCGGCAGGCACGACATACTTGAAGGTTGCGGTCGGGGCTGCGGCCGACGCTGCGGCCACGGCCCTCGAAGACACCCCGGAGCAACTCGATGTTCTTGCCGCGGCCGGAGTCGTCGACGCCGGTGGTCTCGGCCTGCTGATCCTGCTCGACTGCCTGGTCGAAATCGTGTCGGGACAGCGACCCGACCGTCACCTACGCCTCACCAGCATTCCCGTCCGGGGCACCGGCGGTACGGGGAGTGCGGATCGCGGCGCCGCCGAAGGCGACGGTGAGTCGCAGGACTACGAGGTCATGTACATCGTCGACGGGTCCGATCGCACGCGGATCGCGGCGCTCCGTGCCCGGCTCGACGGACTGGGCGACTCGGTTGCGATCGTGGGAGACGGCTCGGCGGGGTGGTCGGTCCACGTGCACTGCTGCGACCCCGGTGCTGCGGTCGAGGCGGGACTCGCTGCGGGCAGGCTGCGCCGCATCGCGATCACCTGCTTCACGCTGGAAGCAGACCGGGCCGGGCGGTGCGTCACAAGTGCCCCGGACGTCTCGGGGGTCGCAGGTGTTCCCCCGTCCGCCTCCGGTCGTGCGGTCCTCGCGATCGTCTCGGGTGACGGCGCCGCACGATTGTTCGACGCCGAGGGCGCTACCGTCCTCCCCGCGGAGACAGCGGTCGATCCCCGTCAACTCCTCGACGCGATCCGCTCGTTGCCGAGCACGGACGTCCTCGTCCTTTCCAACGGGTGGGTGTCCGAGCAGGACGTCGTCGCAGTGGGTGTCCAGGCCAGAGACGGCGAGCGCGAGGTGATGTTCCTGCCGTGTTCCTCGATGGTTCAGGGGTTGGCGTCCCTGGCGGTGCACGACGCAGGGCGCGCGACCGTCGACGACGCGTTCGCGATGTCGGAAGCGGCGGCCGCAACCCGCTGGGGAGCGTTGCAATACGCGACTGAACGTGCGTTGACCTGGGTCGGGACGTGCGAACCGGGCGACAGTCTCGGGCTCGCCGGTCGAGATGTCGTAGTCATCGAGCATGATCTTGTAGCAGCGGGTGTGTCGCTGCTCGACAAGATCCTCGCTGCGGGCGGTGAGCTCGTGACGATGCTCGTCGGCGACGGCGCCCCCGACGGGCTCGCCGAACAACTGACCCACCACCTCGACGACCACCACCCCGAACTCGAGGTCGTGGTGTACCAGGGGGGTCAGCGCAGCGACCTGCTGCAGCTCGGCGTCGAGTAGCCGGTGGCCGCGGACGGCCACCGCATGGAACGGAAGGGACGGCAGTGGCGACACTCGCGGACCGGCTCGATCACCTCCTCGGTCGGAAGACCGCCGACAAGCTGTCCGACGCGTTCGAGATGACCACCGTGGAAGACCTGCTGCGGCACTACCCACATCGCTATGCCACTCAGGGTGCCGAACTCGGCGACACCCAACCGGCTGAGGGCGAACACGTGACGATCATCGCCCGCGTGGAGAAGGCCGACGAGGTGCGGATGAAGAGCCGGCCGGGCACCCGGCTGGCCGTGGTGCTGGTGTCCGACCGCCACAAGATAGACGTCACCTTCTTCAACCCGCACAAGGTCAAATACAACATCAAGCCCGGAGTGCGCGGCATGTTCTCCGGCACGGTGAAGTACTTCCGCGAAAAATGGAGCCTCGCGCATCCGAGCTACGTCATCTTGCCCGAACCCCGCGAGCCCGAGGTCGGCGGCGCCGCACCCGCTCCGGTACACGTCCGGGGAGCCGGTGCGTTGGCGGGGTTGGCCCGCAGTGCCCAGGGCAGCGACGGTATCGACATGTCGATCTTCGACCGGGCCTTGATCCCGATGTACCCGGCCACCCGCGACGTGGAGTCGTGGACCGTGATGCGGTGTGTGCGGCAGGTCCTCGATCAGCTCGACTCCGTCGACGACCCGCTCCCGGACGGTGTGCGCAGCGAACATTCCCTGATCGGACTCGACGAGGCGCTACGGACCATCCATCTACCAGATTCCAAAGACGACGTTGCCCGCGCGCGGGAACGATTGCGGTTCGACGAGGCCGCCGCGGTGCAGTTGGTGATGGCTCGTCGGCGCCACGACGTCGAGGTGCGCAGCGCACCGAAATGTCCACGCCGGGCAGATGCACTCGCCGACGAGTTCGATCGCCGGTTGCCGTTCGAGCTGACCGAGGGCCAGCTGACGGTCGCGGAGGAGATTTCCGCGGACCTGTCGCAGGACCACCCGATGAACCGGCTGCTGCAGGGGGAGGTCGGTTCCGGTAAGACGATCGTTGCGTTGCGCGCGATGCTGCAGGTGATCGACGCCGGTCATCAGTGCGTGCTGCTCGCCCCCACAGAGGTGCTTGCGGCCCAGCATGCGCGTTCCCTCACCGCGATGCTCGGCGACCTCGCTGCCGCCGGTGAACTCGGTGCTCACGTGCTCGCCACCCGCATCACGCTCGTGACCGGCTCGATGAAGACCGCGCAGAAGCGGCAGGCGCTGAACGAGACGGTCAACGGCGACGCGGGCATCGTCATCGGCACCCACGCACTCATCGAGGACAACGTCACCTTCTTCGATCTCGGACTTGTCGTGATCGACGAGCAGCACCGATTCGGTGTGGAGCAACGCGACAAATTGCGGTCCCGCGGCCGTGACGGGGCCGCCCCGCACGTACTGGTGATGACCGCGACGCCGATCCCGCGCACCATTGCGATGACAGTGCTCGGGGATCTCGAGGTGTCGACGCTGCGCGAGCTACCGAGGGGGCGTGCCCCGATCGTCAGCCGAGTGGTGGCCGCGAAGACTCATCCGACGTGGGTCGATCGAGCGTGGGAACGCATTCGGGAGGAGGTTGCGGAGGGACGGCAGGCGTATGTGGTGTGCTCGCGGATCGGCGACGGGGACGCCGACGACGACGCTGGCTTCGATCCCGCCGCCTTCGAACTCCTCGACGAGACCGCCACCGGGAGGAAAGGCAAGCAGAAGCCGCCCGACACGAAATCGGTGCTGCAGCAGTTCGACGAACTGACCGCCGGTCCGCTCGCCGATCTGCGGGTCGGGTTGCTGCACGGGCGGCTTCCCGGCGATGAGAAGGACGCCGTGATGCGCGACTTCGGTGCGGGGCAGATCGACGTGCTGGTGTGCACCACGGTCGTCGAGGTCGGAGTCGACGTGCCGAACGCGACGGTGATGGTGATCGTCGATGCCGACCGATTCGGTGTCAGTCAGCTGCATCAGCTTCGTGGTCGTGTGGGTCGAGGAGGTCACCAGGGCTTGTGCCTGCTCATCACAGACTCCAATCCCGGAAGCCCGACGATGACCAGACTCGAGGCGGTGGCCGGCACGACCGACGGATTCGAACTCGCCCAGCTCGATCTACAGCTGCGTCGTGAAGGTGATGTGCTCGGTGTCGCCCAGTCGGGCACGGTGTCGACCCTGCGTCTGCTGTCGCTCGTCGACGACGTCGAGGTGATCGCCGCCGCGCAGCGGTTCGCGCGCAAGATCACGGAGCAGGACCCGGAACTGACTCGACACCCGGGCCTCGCAAGCATGGTGGATGCTGCGCTCGACACGAAGAAGACCGCGTACCTGGAAAAGTCCTGATTCCGGGTCCGCTGTCACGCGTTGTGTTACGCCACTACAATCCCGCAGATTACGGGCATGTTTCATACACCACGACTGCATCGTTACAGTCCCGGATGGCCACGGCATCGTCTCGAGATGTGGAATCCCGGGCAAGGAACTGCTGTTCGGGCGCGGTACCGTCGTGCAATGTTCTCCAAAGTGCTTGTCGCCAACCGAGGCGAGATCGCCATCCGCGCGTTTCGTGCTGCCTACGAACTGGGTGCAGAAACAGTCGCGGTGTTTCCGTACGAAGATCGCAAGTCCCTACATCGGCTGAAGGCCGACGAGGCCTACCAGATCGGTGAAGAAGGCCACCCCGTTCGGGCCTACCTGTCGGTCGACGAGATCGTGAATGCGGCCTCGTCGGTGGGTGCCGACGCGATCTACCCCGGCTACGGATTCCTGTCCGAGAACCCCGACCTTGCCGCGGCCTGCGACCGTGCGGGCATCACCTTCGTCGGTCCGTCGACCGAGATCCTGGAGCTGACCGGCAACAAGGCGCGCGCGATCGCCGCCGCGAAGGCGGCCGGGCTGCCGGTGCTGGCGTCGTCGGAGCCCTCTGCCGACGTCGATGCGCTCGTCGCGGCGTCGGAGACGATGACGTTCCCGGTGTTCGTCAAGGCCGTTGCCGGTGGCGGTGGACGCGGTATGCGCCGTGTCGCCGAGCCTGCGCAACTACGCGAATCCATCGAGGCAGCGTCCCGCGAGGCCGACGCGGCCTTCGGTGATCCCACGGTGTTTCTCGAGCAGGCCGTGGTCAACCCCCGGCACATCGAGGTGCAGATCCTGGCCGACAAGCACGGCAACATCGTCCACCTGTACGAACGGGACTGCTCGGTGCAGCGCCGGCATCAGAAGGTCATCGAGCTGGCGCCGGCTCCGAATCTGGACCCGGAACTCCGTGACCGGATCTGTGCAGACGCCGTCGCGTTCGCCCAGCAGATCGGCTACGAGTGCGCGGGAACGGTCGAGTTCCTCCTCGACGAGCGCGGTAAGCACGTGTTCATCGAGATGAACCCGCGCATCCAGGTCGAGCACACCGTGACCGAAGAGATCACCGATGTGGACCTGGTGCAGGCACAATTGCGGATCGCCTCGGGGGAGAGCCTGTCCGACCTGGGCCTGAGCCAGGACACCATCCGCATCCACGGTGCGGCGCTGCAGTGCCGGATCACCACCGAGGACCCGGCGAACGGTTTCCGCCCCGACACCGGCCGGATCACCGGCTACCGCACCCCCGGTGGCGCGGGCATCCGCCTCGACGGTGGCACCTCGGTCGGCGCGGAGATCTCGGCCCACTTCGACTCCATGCTGGTCAAGCTCACCTGCCGTGGCCGCGACCTCGAGGCGGCCGTCGCCCGCGCCCGGCGCGCAGTCACCGAATTCCGCATCCGTGGTGTGTCGACGAACATCCCGTTCCTACAGGCCGTGCTCGACGACGAGGACTTCCGGGCGGGCCGTGTGACGACCTCGTTCATCGAGGAGCGCCCGCACCTGCTGACGCTGCGACGCTCGGCCGACCGCGGCACGAAGATCCTCGAGTACCTCGCCGACGTCACGGTCAACAAACCGCACGGCGAGCGGATCGCGACGGTGTACCCGCACGACAAGCTCCCCGCGATCGACCTGTCGGCGCCCCCGGCACCCGGGTCGCGGCAGCGCCTGCTCGAACTCGGCCCCGACGGCTTCGCGCGGGCGCTGCGCGAACAGAAGGGCGTCGGCGTCACCGACACGACGTTCCGCGACGCGCACCAATCGCTGCTCGCGACCCGTGTGCGCAGCAAGGATCTGCTCACGGTGGCCGGTCACGTCGCTCGCATGACACCGGAACTGCTGTCGATCGAGGCGTGGGGAGGCGCCACCTACGACGTCGCGTTGCGGTTCCTGCACGAGGACCCGTGGGAGCGGCTCGCGGCGCTGCGTGAGGCGATCCCCAACATCAACCTGCAGATGCTGCTGCGTGGCCGCAACACCGTCGGATACACCCCGTACCCGGAAGCCGTGACACGCGCGTTCGTGCAGGAAGCCGCCGACACGGGCATCGACATCTTCCGTATCTTCGACGCGCTCAACAACGTCGACCAGATGCGCCCGGCGATCGACGCGGTGCGCGAGACGGGCACCACGCTCGCCGAAGTGGCCCTGTCGTACACGGGCGACCTGTCGAACCCGAACGAGACGCTCTACACGCTCGACTACTACCTGAAGCTGGCCGAGCAGATCGTCGATGCCGGCGCGCACATCATCGCGATCAAGGACATGGCAGGTCTGCTCCGGGCGCCCGCCGCGGCCACCCTGGTCACGGCGCTGCGTAAGAACTTCGATCTGCCGGTGCACGTGCACACGCACGACACCCCGGGTGGTCAGCTCGCAACCTACGTGGCCGCGTGGCACGCGGGAGCCGACGCGGTCGACGGTGCGTCGGCGGCGCTGGCCGGTACGACGAGCCAGCCGGCCCTGTCGGCGATCGTCGCCGCGGCGGCGCACAGCGAATTCGACACCGGTCTCGATCTGCAAGCAGTGTGCGATCTCGAGCCGTACTGGGAGGCGCTGCGCAAGGTGTACGCGCCGTTCGAGTCGGGTCTGCCTGCGCCGACCGGTCGTGTCTACACGCACGAGATTCCGGGCGGGCAGCTGTCGAACCTGCGTCAGCAGGCCATCGCCCTCGGCCTGGGCGACCGGTTCGAGGACGTCGAGGCCGCGTATGCCGGCGCGGACCGTTTGCTGGGTCGGTTGATCAAGGTGACGCCGTCGTCGAAGGTGGTCGGCGATCTCGCTCTGCATCTGGTCGGTGCGGGTGTGTCGGTCGATGACTTCGCGGCCGAGCCCGGAAAGTTCGACATCCCGGATTCGGTCATCGGGTTCCTGCGCGGCGACCTCGGTACCCCGGCCGGTGGCTGGCCGGAGCCGTTCCGGTCCAAGGCGCTGTCCGGACGCAAAGATCCGAAGCCCGTGACGCCGCTGACCGATGAGGAGGAGAAGGGCCTGGCGGGGTCGTCCCTCGAACGGCGTACCACCCTCAACCGGCTGCTGTTCGCTGGTCCGGCCCGCGAGTTCGAGCAGCACCGCGAGCGGTACGGCAACACCACCGAACTCTCGGCGAACCAGTTCTTCTACGGATTGCGGAGTGGCGAAGAGCACCGGGTCCGGCTCGACAAGGGTGTCGAGTTGCTCATCGGACTCGAAGCGATCTCCGATGCGGACGAGCGAGGGTTCCGCACGGTGATGTGCCTGCTCAACGGTCAGCTGCGTCCGGTGTCGGTGCGCGACCGGTCGATCGCCAGTGAGGTGCCGGCCGCGGAGAAGGCGGACCGCAACGATCCGGGGCATGTCGCGGCTCCGTTCGCGGGCACGGTCACCCTCATCGTGTCCGAAGGTGACAAGGTCGCCGCCGGCGACACGGTGGCCACCATCGAGGCGATGAAGATGGAGGCGGCGATCACCGCGCCGCGTGGCGGGCTGATCACCCGTATCGCTGCCGGTCCGGTTCAGCAGGTCGAAGGCGGGGATCTGCTCGTGGTGGTGTCGACGGAAGCAAGCGCCGAGTGACACGAATTGTCGCCGGTCGGGCCGGGGGGCGGCGCCTGAAGGTGCCGCCCCGCGGTACTCGACCGACATCCGAGCGGGTGCGCGAGGCGCTGTTCAGTTCGCTCGATGCTCGGATGGATCTCGACGGGACTGTCGTGCTGGACCTCTACGCGGGGTCCGGCGCGCTCGGTCTCGAAGCATTGTCGCGCGGGGCGTCGCACGTGATGCTCGTCGAATCGGACGCCCGAGCGTCCGCGGTCATCCGCGACAACATCACCACCGTGGGTCTGCCCGGCGCGGTGGTGCGGTCTGCGCCGGTCGCTGCCGTCCTTGCGGCGGGTGCGGATCGCGAGTACGACGTGGTCTTCGTGGATCCTCCGTACGCGATCGCCGAGGACGCGGTGTCGGAAGCGCTCACCGCGCTGGTGGACCACGGCTGGGTGGGCGAAGGCGCGATCGTCGTGCTCGAACGCTCCACCCGCGCGCCGGAAACCGCGTGGCCCACCGTGTTCGACGTCGGTCGGGTCCGGAAGTACGGTGAGACGCGGGTGGAGATCGCAGCCTGTTACGGTGCTGACTCATGAGCCGCGCGGTATGCCCAGGATCCTTCGACCCGGTCACCAACGGACACCTCGACGTCATCGCCCGTACCGCGGTGCAATTCGACGAGGTCGTGGTCACCATCGTGATCAACCCCAACAAGCAGGGCATGTTCACGGTGCCCGAACGTCTCGAGATGCTCGCCGAGGCCACCTCGCATCTCGGCAACGTGCGCGTCGATTCGTGGCAGGGGCTGCTGGTCGACTACGCGACCGCCAACGGGATCTCCGCGATCGTCAAGGGACTACGCGGCGCCAACGACTTCGATTACGAGCTGCAGATGGCGCAGATGAACCACAAGCTCACCGGCGTGGACACCCTGTTCGTCGCCACCAACCCGATGTACAGCTACCTGTCGAGTTCGCTCGTCAAAGAGGTTGCCACCTATGGCGGCGACGTCTCCGACATGCTTCCGGAGGCCGTGCACAAGCGACTTCTCGCGCGTCTCGCCGAGCGAGCAGCCGGAAAGTAACTCCGTTCACACCACCGAACCGTGATCCGACACACCGGCGCGTGGACCGGAGCCGGAGCCGACGCTGCGGCAGACTGGAGACGGCGCGGTCGCACCGGCCGGGTCGACGATCAGGATTGGGGTTGGCGTGTACCGGGTATTCGAGGCACTCGACGAACTTGTCGCGATCACCGAAGAGGCACGAAGTGTTCCCATGACGGCGAGCTGCGTGGTTCCGCGCGGTGATGTGCTCGAGCTTCTCGACGATGTGAGGGACGCTCTTCCCGCCGAACTGGACGACGCGCAGGATGTTCTCGACCACCGCGACAAGCTGATCGGCGACGCGCGGGCCCTGGCGGACAAGACGGTCGGCGATGCCGACGACGAGGCACGCACGCTGGTCGAGGACGCCCGAGCCGACGCCGACCGCATGCTGTTCGATGCGAAAGCACAGGCCGATCGCATGGTCGCGGAGGCACGTGCGCACGCCGACGAGCTGGTTGCCGATGCGCAGGCGCAGGCAGACGCCCTCGTCGTCGACGGCAACCGTCAGTACGAGGCGGTCACCGGACGTGCCAGGTCCGAGGCGGATCGCATGATCGAGGCCGGCAAGGCCTCGTATGACAGGTCCGTCGCCGAGGGTGAGACCGAGCAGGCACGACTCGTGTCCCAGACCGAGGTCGTGCAGTCCGCGCACGCGGAGTCGGCGCGCGTCATCGACGGTGCGCACGCCGAATCCGACCGACTGCGCACCGAATGCGACGAGTACGTGGACAGCAAGCTTGCCGAGTTCGAGGAAGTGCTCGACACCACGCTGCGCTCCGTCGGTCGTGGTCGTCAGCAACTGAGGACGTCGGGGCGGCCGGACTACGCCGAGGCGGACCATCGGGCAGCCTGGCGACGCTGATCACTCGGTTTTTCGTCGGATGCACGGTTATCGCGTACCATAGAGCGGTTGCCCAGTGAATTCGCTCTGTCTTCTATCAGAAAGTGAGATCGACGTGTCTACCCACCGCTCCGGTGCGCGGCGTCCCGAACGGGAAGCCGGTCTCGTGCTGGATACGCTCTCGCTGGGGCGTCGTCCCGGGTCGATGCGTACGGTGGCGCGGCGCGTCCCGTCTCCGTCGCGCATCGGACTCGAAATGATCGCGATCAGTGAAGGTAGCGAGATCGACCTCGACCTTCGGTTGGAGTCGGTGTCGGAGGGTGTTCTGGTGACCGGTACAGTTCGTGCCGACACCGTCGGTGAATGCTCTCGATGCCTCGAGCCGTTCACGGGCGAGGTGAGCTTGTACCTCACCGAACTGTTCGCCTACCCGAACAGTGTGACCGATCAGACCACGCAGGACGACGAAGTCTTTCGGATCGAGGACGATCTGATCGATCTCGAGCCTGCGATTGTCGACGCGGTCGGATTGGAACTTCCGTTACGTCCGTTGTGCACCGACGACTGCGCGGGACTGTGCTCGGAATGCGGCATTCGCCTGGCGATTGCGGAATCAGGGCATGGACATGAAATACTGGATCCTCGCTGGGCTGGGTTGGCAGCCGCGTTCGGCGCAGGCTCCGAAGAATCCAGCAGTGCATCCGACAGCAAGAACAACGAGGAGAAGTAGACGTGGCCGTCCCCAAGCGCAGAATGTCGCGTTCCAACACCCGGTCGCGGCGCAGCCAGTGGAACACCACTGCGCCCACGCTCGTCACCTGCCCGAACCGTGGCTGCGGTGAGAAGAAGCTGCCGCATGTGGCGTGCCCGTCGTGTGGCACCTACAACGGCCGTCAGGTGACCGCGCCCGTCTGATCGGTACACACGTGACGACCAAGTCGATCGATACCGCATCCGAGGGCGGCGAGGGAGAACACGAATCTCTCCTCGCCGCCCTCGGTGTCTCGGTGGCCCCTGACCTGCTGATCCTGGCGTTGACTCATCGCTCGTACGCGTACGAGAAGGGTGGATTGCCGACCAACGAACGGCTCGAGTTCCTCGGCGACGCCGTGCTGGGTCTGTCCGTGACGGAACACCTGTATCTGACCCACCCGGACAAGCCCGAGGGCGAACTCGCGAAGATTCGCGCGAGTGTGGTCAACATGCATGCGCTCGCCGAAGTGGCGCGTGGGCTCGGTGATGGCGGACTGGGCGTACACCTCTTGCTCGGCAAGGGCGAAGAAATGACCGGCGGGCGCGACAAGGCGAGCATCCTCGCCGACGGTATGGAGTCGTTGCTCGGAGCCGTCCACCTGCAGCATGGCATCGACGTCGCCCGCGAGGTGGTCCTGCGGCTGTTCGCCGAACTGCTCGACCGCGGCCCGCGTCTGGGCGCCGGACTGGACTGGAAGACGAGCCTGCAGGAACTCACCGCCGAACGCGGGGCCGGTGTGCCCGTCTACGAGATCACCGCGACCGGACCCGACCACGACAAAGAATTCACCGCCACTGCTCTCGTGGCAGGAAAACCCTACGGTGTCGGCGTCGGTCGGACGAAGAAGGAAGCCGAGCAGAAGGCCGCCTCCACCGCGTGGCAGCGGTTGTCGGGCGAGGCCGACGAGAATACCGATACCTCGACCGGGACGAACTGACCCTGCTGTGCCCGAACTTCCCGAGGTCGAGGTGGTCCGTCGTGGACTGCACGCCCACGTCCTGGGTGCCACCCTGGACTCCGTCGAGGTCCTTCACCCGCGGGCAGCGCGGCGCCACGAACCGGGCCCGCGTGATCTCGCTCTGCAGCTGACCGGGCAGACCGTCTCCGCCGTCGAGCGCCGCGGAAAATACCTCTGGCTCGTCCTCGAGCCGACCGATCTCGCGGTTGTCGTGCATCTGGGGATGAGCGGTCAGATGCTGGTGCAGCCGCCTGCGGTTCCGGACGAGAAGCATCTGCGCATCCGTACCGTGCTCGACACCGGGGCAGAGCTGCGGTTCGTCGACCAGCGGACGTTCGGGGGATGGGCGCTCGCGCCGCTCGTGGAGGTCGACGGTGATCAAGTCCCGCTGCCCGTCGCACACATCGCGCGGGATCCGATGGACCCGCGGTTCGATCCGGCCGCGGTGGTGAAGGCGCTGCGCGGCAAGCACACCGAGATCAAACGTGCACTGCTCGACCAGACCGTCGTCTCCGGCATCGGAAACATCTACGCCGACGAAGCGCTGTGGTATGCGCAGATCCATGGCAGTCGGCCAACCGACACGCTGAGCGGCCCGAAACTGCGCGCGGTGCTCGCTGCCGCCCACGATGTGATGGACGAAGCGCTCGAGCAGGGCGGCACGTCGTTCGATGCGCTGTACGTGAACGTCAACGGCGGGTCCGGCTACTTCTCGCACTCGCTCAATGTTTACGGGCAGCAGGGCAAACCCTGTCCGCGTTGCGGCTCGCCGATCGTGCGCGAACCGTGGTCGAATCGCTCGAGCCACAGGTGTCCGCGCTGCCAGCGGCGGCCGCAACGATCTGGCAGCATGTCGTCGACCGGCGCGTGAACAGCGTGCGGGACGCCGACCCGAGGGATCTGGGGCTCATCAAACCTGCGGCGTAGGCCGATGCAGCGTCGAACGGAACGGCACTACCCACCCTGAATGGGTAGACTTGTCGGCAGGCACTCGATGGGCCTGCCGCCCGCGCCGACGCTGATCGGTTCGGTGAACGCATCGAGCTCACTCTGTTCAGAAGTTCTCGTGATCCTCACGGTGCTGCGGACGGCAACGCGGGCACCGAACACGCACGGCATCGGGGAACGAAGAATCTCATGGACATCACCACAACAGACGCCAAGGCCGCAGCCCGCGCGCTCCGGAGGGGCCTAGCGTCCGCTGGCGTCGCCATCGGCCACGGTCAGGCGCTCGAACTCGTCGCGAAGCAGTTCGGCTTCGGCGACTGGAACGCGGCGGCCGCAGCGCTGGATACCGAGTGGCCGAGATCGGGGCCTGCTGTGCCGGTGCTCCGTGTCCAAGATGAACGGCTCGCGCGCGGCTTCTACCTCGACTATCTCGGCTTCAGTGTCGAGTGGGAGCACCGCTTCGAGGCCGGGATGCCGCTCTACGCGCGCATCCGGCGCGGCGACACGGTGCTCGACCTCTCCGAGCACCACGGCGACGGCACGCCGGGAGCGACCGTGTGGATACCCGTGCAGAGCATCCGCGCGCTCCACAGTGAGCTGTCGGCCCGCCCGCACCCGCGCCTCCGGCCCGGTATCGACCGCGGAGCGCCGGGCGGCCCGACGATGGAGATCATCGACCCCTGGGCCAACACGCTCCGCTTCTGCGAGCCCGTCGGCTGAGGAGGGGGCCGGAGCCCTCGGGTTCTTGGATTACAGAGAGATTCACCACGCGAACGGTCTCGCCGATCGTTTCGGCAAGGCGCTGGGCGACCACGCCGACGCACCCCTGCGCACCGTCCGTCGTCACGACCCGCACGTCGACTGCAGCGCCCTGCGCCTGAGGTCACAGACCCCAGGGGTCGAGCAGGTCGATGCCCGCGTTCTGGAAGTCCTTGGTGTTGCGGGTGACGAGGGTCAGGCCGTGCACCAGTGCCGTGGCGGCGACGAGCGCGTCCATCTCGGGCATGGGGTCGGGCACGTGCAGACGGGCCGCGCGGCGCGCGACCTTCTCATCGACAGGAAGGATCGCACCCGCGAAGGCTGCTGGGACGTCCGCCGTCAGCCACGCGCGAAGATGCGCACCGGCCGTCTCGTCGCGGCGCTCCAGACGCAGGACGCCGCGCTCGAGCTCCAGCAGCGCGACGACACTGATTGCCAGGGCTGCCCGCGGCTGCGCGGCCAGCCATGCGCCAAGCCCCGGATGGGCCCGCCTGCGCGCGTCGCTGAGGACGTTGGTGTCGAGCAGGTACTTCACAGATCGAGCTCCCGCTCGGGCTCGACACGGCGTTCGGGCAGCTCGAGCCTGATGCTCGGGTCCTGGTCCTTCCAGAGGCGATCACCCATCAGTTCCTGCCTGCCCGAGAGACGGTCGAACTCCTCGGCGGTGAGCAGCACGTGCGAGGGGCGTCCATGGTCGGTGATCGTCACCGGCCCCTGCTCGGCGGCCCGCTTTGCGGCCGAGACGTCGCGATTGAAGTCACGGCTGGTGATGGTAGTGCTCATGACGGTCTCCTCTCGACTCACGATATTGTGCCTACAGTAGGTAGTATATGCAAGGCTTCGGCCCGTAGCCTGGAGTCGGGATACTTCACACGCTTCTTGCATTGCTACGGTGAGGCCGGTCGAGAAGTGACCGATGCGGGACGGCGATCGTGCGTGAACCCTTCATGAACCCCGCGTCTGTCAGCGGTCATGTAATTTCTCAGGTTGAGGGGTTCTTGCCTTTCGCAGTTATGCGGCGGCTGCGGCGCAGGCCAGTTGATATTCACGGATTATGTTGTGATCCAGTTGATCTGCGGAAACACCCGAGAATCGGGCGGCAATCAGGGTGTGGCGCAGCTTGGCAAGCATGTCCTCGAAGGAGGGTGCGGTCTTGGCGCGGTACCAGGGCTCGGCTATGTGCCGACCGGTCAGATCGTCGCGATGGTGGCCGTAGGTGGCGTACCAGACGGGGAACCCGAACGGGACCCTTGCGTTCGGCGGCCTTCGGCACTCGATTGCGGGCCTTCTCCGCCGTCCGGTGCACGGTGGCCTCAGGCCGTACGTGTGCCTGGCCACCAGCCGCGCGCTCCCGGCCTCGTCGACGAGGATCTCGACGGTGGTCGTCGCGTGCGCTTCTTCATCAGGTTGCCCGCTCGCAGGCGGCCGATGTCGCTCCTGAGCGGGTCTGTTGCATCGACGACCTGGTCGAGGACGCCGAGAACGTGGAGCACCTGGCCGATGCTTCGGAAGTTCACCCGGGGTCGCCGGTCTCGATCTTGCGCAGGGTGTCGCGTGTGAGGCCCGTCCTGCGCTTGCTGTCGGGCGCGCATGGCAGGATTTCCGGCATGGCTGATCAGAATTCCGCGACCACGCCCACCGAACTGTGGGTCGAGCGCACCGGCACCCGCCGCTACACGGGCCGCAGCTCCCGCGGCGCCGAGGTGCTCATCGGCTCCGAGACCGTCGATGGTGTCTTCACCCCCGGCGAACTGTTGAAGATCGCCCTGGCCGCGTGCTCCGGAATGAGCTCCGACTTCCCCCTGTCACGGCGTCTCGGCGACGACTACGACGCGACCATCAAGGTGTCCGGCGCAGCCGATCGCGAGAACGAGGTCTACCCGCACCTCGACGAGGAGATGGTCCTCGATCTGTCCGAACTCGACGCCGAAGCCCAGCAGCGCCTGATCGCGCTCGTCGAGCGGTCTGTGGACAAGGTGTGCACCGTCGGTCGTACGCTCGAGGCAGGCACGAAGGTGAGTCTGACTGTCACCGCGGATGCGTGAGCGGGCTGGGTAGCGAGATGTCGAGATAGCGAGACGTCGAGATCGCGACGTGCCGGGATACCGCGACGTGCTGGGATACAGTGTCCGGTCTGTTCCACTGCAATTCGACACGACTATCAGGGGGATCGATGGGGAACACCACGTTCAGGATTGCGGTCGGAGCCGTGGCCGCGACCGTTCTGGGGATGGTTGCAGTGCCGTCGGCGGTCGCCGATCCCGCCTGCGCACCGCGCGCAGTCACCACGGTCGCATCCGGGATGGGAGTCCTCGAGAACCTCGCGTTCGACGGTCGAGGCGGGCTGCTCGTCTCCGACAGTTCGTTGGCCGGTGACGGCGCGCTGCGCCGTGTCGCATCCGACGGTACGGTCACCACCGTCGACGACGATGTCACCGGGCCGGGCGGCATCGTCGTCGACGGCGACACCGCGTACCTGAACGTCGGCAACACCACGATCTCCGGCTGGGGCGACATCCCCGACGGTACCGTCGACACCATCGATCTCGACACCGGCGATCGTCGCACCGTCGCAACCGGCATCGTCATGCCGAACGGTCTCGGGGTGCTGCCGGACGGTTCGCTGCTCACCTCCCGCGACGTCGGTGCGGTCGGCCTGAGTCACGCCGCAGGCGACGGCAGCGCAGCCACCGTGTTGCGTACCGACCTCGGCTCAGTCAACGGCATTGAGGTCGACGGCGACACCGTCTACACGGTCACCACGTTCGAGCCGGTCAACCGCCTGCACATCCTCGACGCCACCGACCTCACCGGCCCGGTCCGCAGCATCGATCTGCCTGGTCCCGGACTGCTGCAGGCGCCCGACGACCTGACCCGGGGACCGGACGGCGCACTGTACATCGCGCTGAACTTGGCCGGTGCGATCCTGCGGGTCGACCCCGACACCGGACAGACCTGCCGGGTTGCCGAGGGGATCCCGCTGATCTCGTCGGTGGCCTTCGGGGCCGGGCCGGGTTGGGATCCGAACACGATCTACATCACCGGCTTCGATGGCACCGTCCGCGCGGCATCCACCGCGCCCGGCCGCCAGGCCGAATAGGAGGCTCCGATGAACACGACCCCCGCGTCCGGCCACGTCGAACGCTTGACCGCGTGGGTCCACGGCCGAGTGCAGGGCGTCGGGTTCCGCTGGTTCACCCGCGCCCGGGCACTCGAACTCGGGCTCGTTGGGCACGCCACGAACCAACCCGACGGGCGGGTGCTCGTCATCGCGGAAGGGTCGCACCCCGCACTCGAACAACTCCTTGCGTGGTTGCGGTCCGGGCAGACCCCCGGCGAGGTCCGTCTCGTCGTCGAATCGTGGGATCCGGCGCGCGGGGACCTGACCGGGTTCGTGGAGAGGTGACCTCATCCCGGGCCGGGGCGAGCATCCAGAACAGCACCCGCGGCAGTGTCCGGCCAAGGTTGTTTACCGAATCGCACGGGCCTCGACCAACTACCGGGTCCTGCAACGCTCCTCGACAAATTCGACAAACTCGACCGGTGGGTTCAGTTCGACATACCCGATGCCGGTGATCAACTCGAGCCTGACCTCGGAGGCTTCCTCGCACCACCCATTTGCCAATGCGGTGTATGCCAGAACCTCAGCTGAAAGGATGAGAAAGTCAACGCCGCCAGGCTGCAAGTCGATCGATGCCACCGGGATCGGCAGGAAACTATCCATGCCGACTTGATCCGACCTGGGTTCAACGAACTCCTTCGGCTGCACAGGACTGGTGAGGTCGACAATCGTCACCAATGCCTCCCCACCCGCATGCGTCATCCGGATTCCGTTGACGGATACCGGCCGCTTCCCAGGATTCCGCAGCACAAATTGAACTGCACCGGTGGCTGCGATTTCGTCCACGAGGATACTTTCAGCCTCAAGTTCAGCCTTGTCCGACTCCAACGTGCGTGCGGCTACGCTCGCCGATTCATGGGACCCGAAGGCGCTGATCCCTGCTGCCACAGTTGATCCCAACGCAACAACGAGGGCGAGGATAGTCGTCCACTTCTGCCAATCGGGATTCGGCGTCTGACTACCAGTATCTGACCCCACGGCGGGGATCCTACAGGCTCCGGCAAGGTCGTGTAATTGCACGTCAAATGCTCAACAGCAGATCGACAGGCCGGTGCGGATCTCGCCCATGGAGTCGTAGCGCTGCGGCGCGTTGGTGTGTCCGGCCAGCCGGAACCACCCGATGACGGTGTTGCAGCTAGGGTGGTTGTGACCTGCAGCCCGGATCCGGTGCGCACAGTGGATCGGTCTTCGGTGAAAGTGACATCGCGTACCCTTCTTTGCACTATGGATGGCCCGCGGTTGGGCGTAGCGCAACGCTCGGTACTGCACGCCGCGATCGCTGGGGGACCAACCGGATTCGTGGAGAGGTGACGTCCGGGTAGGGTTTTTCCTCATGCATCTCAAGAGTCTGACACTGAAGGGCTTCAAGTCCTTCGCATCGTCGACGACTCTGCGCTTCGAGCCCGGCATCACCTGCGTCGTCGGACCCAACGGCTCGGGCAAGTCCAACGTGGTCGATGCTCTCACCTGGGTGATGGGAGAGCAGGGCGCCAAAGCGCTGCGCGGCGGGAAGATGCAGGACGTCATCTTCGCGGGTACCACAGGACGCCCGCCGCTCGGTCGCGCCGAGGTGACACTGACGATCGACAACTCGGACGGGGCACTCCCGATCGAGTACTCGGAGGTGTCCGTCACCAGACGCATGTTCCGCGACGGCGCCGGCGAGTACGAGATCAACGGCAATTCGTGTCGTCTGATGGATGTGCAGGAACTCCTCTCCGACTCCGGCATCGGACGTGAAATGCACGTGATCGTCGGGCAGGGGCGCCTCGCTGCGATCCTCGAGTCTCGCCCGGAAGACCGGCGATCCTTCATCGAAGAGGCCGCCGGGGTGCTCAAGCACCGCCGCCGCAAGGAGAAAGCGGTCCGCAAGCTCGACTCGATGCAGGCCAATCTCGCTCGGCTGACCGACCTCACGGCCGAATTGCGACGTCAGCTCAAACCGCTCGGGCGACAGGCCGAGGTCGCGCGCCGAGCTCAAACCGTTCAGGCAGACCTACGCGATGCGCGGCTACGCCTGGCTGCCGACGATCTCGTCACCCGTCGCGCCGAGTTCGTGGGTCAGGACGAGCAAGAACAAGTCCTTCGCGAGCGACTCGACCACATCAACGTGATGTTCGACGAGGCCACCGCCGATCTCGCCCGCCACGAACAGGCACTTGCGCAACTCACGCCGAGCGCTGAGGCGGCTTCCCAGATCTGGTTCCGGCTCTCGGCCCTCGCCGAACGCGTGTCCGCAACGGTGCGGATCGCGCAGGAACGCGCCCGCCACCTCGACGCGGAACCTGAGACCCGCGCCGGGCAGGACCCCGACGAGATGGAAGCACGCGCAGACCGGGTCGCGGCCGACGAAGCCGAATTGATCGAGGCAGTCGAGATCGCGCACGGCGCCCTCGACGCGGCAAAGGAACAACTCGCTGCGCAGGAGGAATATGCAGCAGCGGCCGAGCGGGCGCACCTGGCGGCGGTCCGTGCGATCGCCGACCGCCGCGAGGGGCTCGCTCGCCTCACCGGCCAGGTCGATACCGTCCGGACCCGCATGGAATCCAGCGACGGCGAGATCGCCCGCCTCACGGTGGCGATCGAAGAGGCCCGCCGCCGCGGAATCGACGCGCAGGCCGAGTTCGAAACCGCACAGGGCCGCATCGATGATCTCGACGCGGGAGAGATCGATGCCGATGCTCAGCACGAGCGGGCTGTCGAGGCCGCACGCATCGCCGACGAACGAGTCGAAGAACTCCAGAACGCCGAACGCGCCGCCGGTAAGGAGGTCGCGTCGCTCGGAGCGCGCATCGACGCGCTGTCGATGGGACTGGAGCGCAAGGACGGCGCCGCGTGGCTGCTCGAACACCACGCGGACTCCGGTGTGCTGGGTCCGCTCGCAGATCGGCTTCGCGTCGAACCCGGTTTCGAGGCGGCAGTCGCTGCTGCACTCGGACCCGCCTCCGATGCGCTGGCCGTGACGTCGGTGGCTGCGGCGAACTCGCTGGCCACCGCGCTCGCCGACGCCGACCAGGGCCGCGTCGCGTTCCTCGCGCTCGGGGCGGACGCGCCCGCCGAATCCGGGTCGCTGCCCGCCGACGCCCGGTGGGTGCGCGACGTGGTCCAATGCCCCGACGATCTGCGCGGGGGTCTCGGCGCTGTCCTCGCCGGAATCGTGGTGGTCGACGACCTCACAGCGGCCGCAAGGGTGTGCTCGCAGCGACCGGATCTGCGGGCGGTCACCCGCCGCGGCGATCTCACCGGCTCCGGATGGGTCGTCGGAGGCTCCGACCGGGCGCCGAGCACACTCGAGATCCAGGCGGCGATCGATTCCTCGCGCGAGGGGCTCGAGGCCGCGGAACACCGCTCGGAAGAACTGGCCGCAGCGCTGACGGGTGCCGCAGAGGAACAGAAGGCGCGTGCCGAGCACGTCGAACAAGCGCTCGCGGCGCTCAACGAATCCGACGCGGCGATGTCGGCGGTCTACGAACAACTCGGGCGTCTCGGTCAGGCTGCTCGCAACGCCCATGCCGAATCCGAACGGCTCGTCACGCAGCGCACGGCAGCGGAGAACGGACGCGACGCGGCCCGGGACACGCTCGTCGAACTCGAGGAGCGGTTGCGGCTGGCGGAGGACGAGCAGGACGGTAGCGGGGACGGTGCCGGCACCGAATCGACCGCCGCCGAGCGGGAGATGGCCGCGGCAGCTCTCGCCGAGGTGCGCGCCGTCGAGGTGGAGGCCAGACTTGCCGCGCGCACCGCGGAGGAACGCGCCGAGTCGCTGCGCGGTAAAGCCGACTCGCTACGCCGCGCGGCACAGGCCGAACGCGAAACCCGGGCCCGTGCTGAGCGCGCTCGTGCCATCCGTCGGCGGGCAGCCGCAGTGGCCGCGGCGGTCGCGGCGGCCGGTGCCCGCGTGACCAGCGAACTCGAGACCACGGTTGCTGCCGCGCACACGCACCGCGAAGAACTCACCCGCCGCCGCACCGAATGCGCCGAGCAACTCGACCGGGCCAGGGGGCTCGTCCGCGAGTTCTCCACCCAGCGCGACCAGCTCACCGACGCCGTGCACCGAGACGAAGTGGCACGGGCGCAGGCTGCGCTGCGGATCGAACAGCTCGAGCAGACGATTCTCGAGCAGTTCGGCATCGCGCTCGACGACCTCGTCGCCGAATACGGCCCCGATGTACCACTCCCGCCGACCGACCTCGAGATCGCCGAGTACGAACAGGCACGCGAGCGCGGCGAACAGGTGGTGGCCCCGCAGCCTCAGCCGTACGATCGCGCGACCCAGGAGCGCCGCGCCAAGCGCGCACAGAAGGATCTCTCGACGCTCGGCAAGGTCAATCCGCTCGCGCTCGAGGAGTTCGCTGCCCTCGAAGAGCGGTACAACTTTCTCTCGACGCAACTCGAGGACGTCAAGAACGCCCGCAAGGATCTGCTGGCCGTCGTCGAGGAGGTCGACGCGCGGATCCTCCAGGTATTCACCGAGGCATACGCCGACGTCGAGCGCGAGTTCGAGCAGGTGTTCGCGAAGTTGTTTCCCGGTGGTGAAGGCCGGCTCGTGCTCACCGACCCGAAAGACATGCTCACCACGGGTATCGAGGTGGAGGCCAGGCCCCCCGGTAAGAAGGTCAAGCGGTTGTCGCTGCTGTCCGGTGGCGAGAAATCACTGACAGCAGTCGCGATGCTCGTGGCGATCTTCCGGGCCAGGCCGTCACCCTTCTACGTGATGGACGAGGTCGAGGCGGCCCTCGACGACACGAACCTACGGCGCCTGATCGGTCTGTTCGAACAGTTGCGGGAAAAGTCGCAGTTGATCGTGATCACCCACCAGAAACCGACGATGGAGATTGCCGACGCGCTCTACGGCGTCAGCATGCGCGGCGACGGAATCACTCAGGTGATCTCGCAGCGGCTGCGCGGTCAGAACGTTGCCGCCCCGGTTCCGGTCGCCGAGTAGGGCGGGCCTCCCGTCCTGGAAGACCCGCCCTGAGGTGGTCACTCGGCGAGGCGTGCCAGATTGGGGAAGCCGGTCAGGTCCCAACCGCCGTCGACCAGGAGACTTGCGCCGGTGACGTAGCTCGCGTCGTCGCTCGCGAGATACAGGCACGGTCCGGCGATCTCTTCGGGCGTCGCGGGGCGTGCCGTCGGGATGTGCTCGAGGAACATCGCGCGTGCCGGTTCGTACGCGAGGACCGGTGCGATCAGCGGGGTCTCGACCAGGCCGGGGAGCACCGTGTTGACCCGGATCCGGTCGGGTGCGAGTTCGAGCGCGGCCGTCCTGCTGAACATGAGCACACCGGCCTTGCCCGTCGAGTACGCGCTGCCACCCGGCTGGGGCACGACGGCGTTGAACGACGACACGTTCACGATCGCGCCGCCTCGCCCACCCGCCCGGATGTGCCGGGCCTCGTGCTTGGTGCACAGGAAGACACCCTTCTGCACCAGGTCGATGGTGAAGTCCCAGTCGGCCTCGTCGAGGTCGACGACCGCACCGATGCGGGCGGAGCCCGCGACGTTGAAGGCGACGTCGATTCGGCCGAACTTCTCGGACGCGGAGTCGAGTGCGGCCGCGACCTCGGACTCGACGGTCACGTCGGTGGGTGCGGCGAGGAAGGTGTCGCCGACCTCCGAGGCCATCTCCTCGAGGGCATCCTTGGTGATGTCGAGACCGACGACGTTCGCGCCCTCGGTCAGCAGTCGCCGCGTGATCGCCGCGCCGATACCGGAAGCTGCGCCGGTGACCACCGCGGTCCGGCCTGCAAATCTGTCTTCGCTCATCTGGATAGCTCCAATTGGTCAGGGGGTGAAGGGATGACGAATGGGGTCGACGTGGTCGCCGCAGCGTCGTCGGTGCGGACCATTACATCACCGCCCCGAATGCGACGCGCAGGTAGGCATCGGCGCGGTCGGATCCGATCAGCCCGGGACCCATCTTGTTCATCGCGTACGCGAACGTGATCCCGCGGTCGAGGTCGTTGACGACGAACGAGCCGCCGATCCCGGCCCACCAGCACACCTTGCCGTCCGGGACGGCAGGTGCGGTCTGTGCGTGCGGCAGCCCGTAGCCGATCCCGAACCGCAGCGGCGTCAGAATCGCCAGGTCGACCCCGTCGGCCTGCTCCCGGAAGATCGCGTCGACGGTGTCCGGTGACAACCAGGTCCTTCCGTCCACCACGCCGCTGCCGGAGACGATCGACTGCAGTCGGGCGATGGATCGGGCGTTGCCGTGTCCGTTGGCCGCACCGATCTCGGCTTGCCGCCACTGCGGGTCGGCGGTGCGCTGGTAGTCGAGCAGCGGGGAGGTGACCGTCTTGACGAGGATGCTGTCCTGGTCGAGGGTGGCTAGGTCGAATTCCAGCACCGGTGGCGGCACGAGCGGAGCGATCCGATCGAAATGTGCGGGGTCCGTGCCGATGTGGAAGTCGGCGCCCAGCGGCCGTGCCAACTCCTCGGCGAAGAACCGGCCCAGGCTGCGGCCGTCGACCCGGCGGATCACCTCACCGATGAGGTGGCCGTAGGTGAGGGCGTGATACCCGGACGCGGTGCCCGGCTCCCACCACGGTGACTGTGAGGCGAGCCTGGCCGCCGCGGCCTCGTGGTCGTAGATGTCGGCGAGTCCGATCGGGCGTTCCCAGCCCGAGACCCCGGACGTGTGCGCGAGCAGATGCCGAACCTCGATGTCCCCCTTGCCGTTCGAGCCGAATTCCGGCCAGTAGTACGCGACCTTCTCGTCGAGGTCCAACTGTCCGCGGTCGACGAGGAGCAGTGCGGACAGGGCTGTCATCGTCTTCGTGATCGAGAAGACGTTCACGATGGTGTCCCGATCCCACTCGGAGGTCCGTTCGGTGTCGGTGTGTCCGCCCCAGATGTCGACGACGGTTTCGCCGTCGATCGTCATGCAGATCGACGCCCCGAGTTCCTCCCCGGCGGCGAGCTGCTGTCCGAGTGCCTCGCGAACCGGCTCGAAGCCCTCTGCGCAGGATCCGTGTGTCTGTGTCATCGAATGGTCTCCTCCGGCGTTCCGTGGATCAGGCGTTCTGCAGGGCACGGGCGGGGACGGGCAGTGCGTGCTGCGCGCCGCGGGCACGTTTGCCGCCGTTGTCGAGTTCCTTCTTCAGATTGCGGACATAGGGATCGAATTCGCACTGGATGGTGTGCCGCGGCGAAGCGTAGAAATGGCCGAGGTAGTACTTCTCGTCGTCGGCGATGACGGTCTGCATCTCGCTCGGTGACGGGGGAAGGTACTTCCCCGAGAGGTAGGCCGCGACGAGCTTGCTCTGCTGCTCGGCGAAGTTCACCAGGGTCGGCATCGGCTGCGCGAGACCCATGAAGAAGAGGTTGTCGATACCGGGCTTCATCATCCGCTTGAACAGCGGGAACCGGTTCGTGCTGTCGGGCAACAGGTTCGGATCGGTGAAGAACGGGAAGCTGATGTGGTAGCCGGTCGCGCAGATGATCACGTCGACGTCGAGGACGCTGCCGTCGGTGAACCGGACTTGCGTGCCTTCCAGCGCCGCGATGGCCGGCTTGAACGCGATGTCGCCCGAGCCCGCCTTGCCGAGGAACTCGCCGCTCGCGGACGGGTGCGCCTCGAACGGCTTGTGGTCGGGCGTGGGCAGGCCGTAGCCCTCCATCGTGCCGATGTTCTTGTTCAGGAAGCGGCGTTGAAGCGCCAGGCCCAGCGAACGGGGCATCCAGGCCGGCATCGACATCTTGTCGCCGGCCTTGCCCTTGAGGTACTTCGGCAGCACCCAGACTCCGCGGCGGGCGGACACGGTCAGCGTCTTGGCGAGGAAACGCTGCGAGAGTTCGGACGCGATGTCGAGGCCTGAGTTGCCCATGCCGACGACCACGACGTTCTTGCCACGCATGTCGATCGGATCGAACGGGTCGTTGTACTCGTGGCTGTGCATCAGCGTGCCGTCGAACTGCCCCGGATAGTCCGGGGTGCTCGGGTCCCAGTGGTGCCCGTTGCACACGATCAGTGCGTCGTAGGTGCGGGTCTCACCGGTGGACAGCGTCACGGTCCACAGTCCATCTGTGGCCCGCTCGGCATGGTCGACGGAGGTGTCGAACGTGATGGTGTCCCGCAGCCCGAAATGGTCGACGTAGTCCTTGAAGTACTGGAACAGCAGCGAGTGGTGCGGAAAGTCCGGCCAGTCGGCGGGAACCGGGTAGTCCTCGAACGCGAGACGCCACTTGGACGTGTCGATGTGCAAGCTCTGATAGCAGGCGGACATCCCGTTGGGGTTCTTGTAGTACCAGGTGCCGCCGACCTCGTCGGAGGCTTCGAAGCAGTCGTACGGAATGCCGTATTCCTTCAGGCGCTTTGCCGTGGTGATTCCGGAGGGGCCTGCGCCGATGATGCAGACGCGGGGCAGGGTGGTGTGGTCCACGTGGATTCGTCTCTCTGCGAGTGGCGGGGAACTCGTGCCCGTGTCCGTCGATTCGGGGAAGGCAGGAGCAGGGGGTTGTTGCGGCGTGTGGGACATGTGATCTGTGCCATAGGATAATGTTAGATGACACACTGTCAAGTGAAACGACGAATGTCTAGTGAATGACGCATCGATTGGTTACAGGCGGAAGGTAACCTGCTGACATGGCGGAGACGGTAGGCAAGCCCCGCAAACGGAACGGCACCTTGCGGGACGAGCAGAAGCGAGCCACCCGGGCTCGACTCGTCGAGTCCGCACGCACCCAATTCGGTTCTCGCGGATACGCGGCGGTCACCGTCGACGACATCGCCACCGACGTCGGATGCAGCCGGGCGACGTTCTACCTGCACTTCCCGACCAAGGTCGACGTGTTGCGCGCGCTGACCGACGAGGACATGGCGCCGAACCCGTCGACCGTCTACCGAGACCTCGATAGCGTGCTCGCGACACTTTCACGTGCCGAGTTCACCGACTGGATCAACCGCGCCATCGGCTGGTTCCAGCAGCACAAGGGAATGCTGCAGGCATGGGACGAAGCAGCCGTCCTCGAACCCGACATCCGCGCGATCACACGCGAAGGACTCCTCGCACTCCCGAACGAGATGCCCACCTACCTCGGGCGCTGGCCCGAGGACCGGCAGAGTGAGGCCCGCCTTCGCATCGAGCTCCTGCTCACTCACATCGAACGGTTCTTCATCCGCTGGGCGATTCAGGGCACGATCGACGTCAGCGCCGAGCAGGCCGCAGACGTCCTGGCGGACATCTGGTTTCCGGCGCTGTCCGCACCCGAGCCGCCGCGCTGACCATCGGTGGTCGCGCCCTGATCGGGATTCGCGATGCGGCCTGAGAAGATGAGGCGGTGACTACCGAAGCTTGGATTGCCATTGCGGCCGTACTGGCCGTCCTCGTCGTAGCCCTTGTCGTCGGCGCGGTGTTGTACCGACGACGGCAGGTCAGCATCACCCCGAAGACAGAACAGCTCGAAGAGCTGGAGGAAAAGAAGGACAGATCCGGGGGCTACAAGTCTGCCGGCGGATTCAGCTTCAGCGAGGGGGCGGCGGCCACTGCGCCGCCGAAGCCGACGCCGCAGCCTGCCGAACCGAAGATCGTCGAAAAGCCGATCGTTGAACCCCCGGTGGCCGAACCCCCGGTGGTCGAGAAGCCGGTCGTGGAGCCGCCCGTCTCCGAACCCGACGCGACCGAGCCCGAGACGACCGAGCCCGAGGCGACCGAGCCCGAGGTAGCTGAGGAACCGGTCGACCTCTCCGCGACAGTCGAGGCACCGATCTCCCCCGAGGACACGACGGTCGCCGAGTCTGAGCGTGCACCCGAACCACAGGTGGAGCCGTCTGCGACGATCGAAGCCCCGGTTGCGCCGGAACCCGTTGCCGAGCCCAAGCCTGTCGTCGAGCCCGAGCCTGTCGCCGAGCCCGAAGTCGAGCCCGAGCCAGAAATCGAGGCTCCCTCGGCGCCGGCTATCGAGGAGATCGAGCCGACAGCGGGTCGGCTCGTCCGTCTCCGGGGCCGCCTGGCTCGTTCGCAGAACGCTGTCGGCAAGAGCTTGCTCGGCCTGCTCGGTGGCGGAGATCTGGACGAGGATTCGTGGGAGGAGATCGAGGACACCCTCCTGATCGCCGACCTCGGTTCCGCCACCACCACGAAGATCGTCGATCGGTTGCGAAAGGAGATGGCAGCGAGCAACGTCCGGTCCGAGTCCGACGCGCGCGCGGTGCTTCGCACGGTGCTCGTCGATGAACTGAGGCCCGACCTCGACCGCTCCATCCGCGCTCTGCCGCACAACAACCTCCCGTCGGTGCTGCTCGTCGTCGGTGTCAACGGAACGGGTAAGACGACCACGACCGGCAAGCTCGCTCGTGTGCTGGTCGGCGACGGACGTCGAGTCCTGCTCGGCGCGGCCGACACCTTCCGTGCGGCTGCGGCCGACCAGCTGCAGACCTGGGCCGAGCGTGTGGGTGCCGAGGTGGTCCGGGGCAAAGAAGCCGCCGATCCCGCGGCCGTCGCATTCGACGCCGTCGCGAAGGGCATCGACAACGGGGTCGACGCAGTTCTCGTCGACACCGCAGGTCGACTGCACACGAAAACCGGCCTGATGGACGAGCTGGGCAAGGTCAAGCGCGTGGTCGAGAAGAGGGCTGCCGTCGACGAGGTGCTGCTGGTGCTCGACGCCACGATCGGACAGAACGGGCTCATGCAGGCCCGAGTGTTCGCCGAGGTCGTCGACATCACCGGTGTGGTGCTGACGAAGCTGGATGGCACTGCCAAAGGTGGAATCGTCTTCCAGGTGCAGCACGAGCTCGGCGTTCCGGTGAAACTGGTCGGCCTGGGTGAGGGTGCGGACGACCTGGCCCCATTCGAACCGGGTGCGTTCGTCGACGCGCTGTTGGGCTGACACCGCCGCGCGATCAACTCGAGGCCGCTTCCGCTACTGGCGGAGGCGGTCTTGTTCTCTGCCGATGTGGTCCGAGCGTGAAACATGAACGAAACACGGTCCGTTCACGCGTTCACGCCGACGAAACAGGACGGCGCTGCTGCCGAAACATCTCCGCAGGAAGCTTTCCCCAACGACGCGCTCGACGGCGCGGACAACTGGGAGGTGTGCAAGTGGAGGTTGTGGTGAACACCGGCGACGCCGCATGGATGCTCATGGCGGCATCGCTCGTGCTGCTGATGACACCGGGACTGGCGTTTTTCTACGGCGGCATGTCACGCGCCAAGTCGGTCCTGAACATGATGATGATGTCGTTCGGCGCGATGGCGTTGATCGGCGTGATCTATGTGCTGTGGGGCTGGTCGATGTCGTACGGCACCGAGAGTGTCGGCGGTATCTTCGCGAATCCGTTCGAGCTGTTCGGTCTGCAGGGCGCCATCTACGATGACGAAGGCGGATTCCTGCCGGGTATCGGCAACTACCCGCAGATCATCGACATCGGATTCCAGGTCACGTTCGCGATCATCACCACTGCACTGATCAGCGGTGCGCTCGCCGAGCGTGTGAAGTTCGGCACGTGGATGGTGTTCGTCGGCATCTGGGTGACCCTTGCGTACTTCCCGCTCGCCCACATGGTGTGGGGCGGCGGCCTGCTCTCGGGCTCCGAGGACAGCATCGCGGCAATGCTCTTCGGCACCGTCGACGACGGTGAAGGCGGACTCACCGCCGCGGTCCACCCGATCGACTTCGCAGGTGGCACAGTGGTTCACATCAATGCGGGCATCGCCGCGCTGGTCCTGGTACTCATCATCGGCAAGCGCACGGGATTCGGCAAGATCGCGTTCCGTCCGCACAATCTTCCGTTCGTGATGCTCGGTGCAGCGCTGCTGTGGTTCGGCTGGTTCGGGTTCAACGGTGGATCCGCGTTCGCTGCCGACGGTGTCGCCGGTCTTGCTTGGCTCAACACCACCGTGGCCACCGCCGCTGCGATCCTCGGCTGGCTCGCCACCGAACGTATCCGTGACGGTAAGGCCACCAGCCTCGGCGCCGCATCCGGTGTCGTTGCCGGCCTGGTCGCCATCACGCCCGCTGCCGGTTCCCTCAGCCCCGTCGGATCCATCATTCTCGGTGTTGTCGCGGGTATTCTCTCGGCACTCGCGGTCGGCCTGAAGTACAAGTTCGGCTACGACGATTCGCTCGATGTCGTGGGTGTGCACCTGGTGTCCGGTCTGTGGGGCACCGTCGCCATCGGCCTTCTCGCCACCGAGACCGGCCTGTTCTACGGCGGCGACTACAAGCAGCTCGTCATCCAGATCGTGATCGCCCTGGTCGCCGTGGTGTTCACCGCTGTGGTCACCGCTGTGATCGTCTTCGCGCTCAAGCCCCTCGGTTGGCGGGTCAGCCCTGAGGACGAAGCTCGCGGAATCGACGAGACCGAACACGCGGAGACCGCTTACGACTTCGTCACGGCACTCAAGTGACACTTCACGTCGTCGCTGAAGTAGCACGTCACCTCGTCACCGAGGTGGAAAGTGGACGAAGATAGCGGGCAAGGTTATGCGGACACCACGACAACGTCCGGTGGGCACCGGGAAGGGATGAGAAATGAAGCTGATCACGGCAATCGTGAAACCGTTCACGCTCGAGGACGTCAAGGGAGGCCTCGAACAGGCCGGTGTGCTCGGAATGACCGTGAGCGAGGTGCAGGGCTACGGCCGCCAGAAGGGGCACACCGAGGTGTACCGCGGAGCCGAGTACTCGGTCGATTTCGTGCCGAAGGTGCGCGTCGAGGTCGTCGTCGACGACTCCGTGGTGGACAAGGTGGTCGACACGATCGTCGAAGCCGCCCGTACCGGCAAGATCGGTGACGGCAAGGTATGGGTCACCCCGGTGGAGTCGGTGATTCGAGTCCGCACCGGAGAACGAGGTACGGATGCACTCTGACCCTCACGGGTCGGAGACCCGAGGCCCAGGACGCGCCGCTCACGCGGCGGGTCGTGGGCCTTCGGTGTCTTCGGGCCCGAACACCGCGACCGACCTCTCGGCTGCCCGGGACGCACTCGTGCGCGGCGCCGGCGGCTCCGGCCGCACCCGCCGCCTCGACACCCGAGCCCTGCGCGACGCGCTCGTCGACCTGTTCGATTTCTGGTTGACGACAGAAAGTTCCGAACTCGGCATCAGACCGGACAGCGGGTTCGCGCTCGTCGCAGTCGGGGGACTCGGCCGTCGTGAGATGCTGCCGCACTCCGACGTCGACCTCATTCTGCTTCACGACAACATCGATCCCGCCACGGTGTCGTCGGTGGCGGACAGGTTGTGGTACCCGCTGTGGGATGCGCACATCCGACTCGATCACAGCGTCCGGACCGTCCCGCAGGCCCTGCAGGTCGCGTCCGGTGACCTCCCTGCCGCGCTCGGGATGCTCGAAGCCCGGCACATCGCCGGCGACCACGAACTGAGCAACCTGCTCATCGGTGGTGTGCGCAGACAGTGGCGTACCGGAATCCGGAACCGTTTCGACGAGCTGATCGAGATGACAGAAGCGCGGTGGGAGCGGTCCGGCCAGATCGCCCACCGAGCCGAACCCGATCTCAAGAGCGGTCGCGGAGGGTTGCGGGATGTGCAACTGCTCAACGCGTTGTCCGTCGCGCAGCTCACCGACGGCATGCCCGGCCTCGGCCCGGATGTCCCCGGGGGTGGTCTCGCGGCCGCGCATCGTCACCTGCTCGATGTTCGCACCGAACTGCACCGCGTCGCGGGTCGCGGCCGCGATCAACTGCAGGCTCAGGACGCCGACGAGATCGGCGCCGCACTGCGCATCGGCGACCGGTTCGACCTGGCGCGTCTGCTCACGGAGGCCGCGCGCACGATCAGCTACTCCGTGGAAGTCGGCGTCCGCACTGCGGGCAATTCCCTGCCGCGGACGGGTTTGTCGCGGCTGCGGCGCGGGCCGGTGCGGCGGCCCCTCGACGAAGGCGTCGTCGAGCATGGTGGCGAAGTGGCGCTGGCTCGCGACGCCCAGCCGGGCAAGGATGCGGGCCTGATCACCCGGGTAGCGGCCGCAGCAGCACGATCGGGGCTGCCGATCTCTGCGGCGACGTTGACCAGGCTGTCGGACCGCGCCCCGGAACTGCGGGAACCATGGCCGCGGCAGGCGCTCGACGACCTGATCGTGCTGCTCGCATCGGGTCCTGCTGCCGTCGACGTCGTGGAGGCCCTCGATCGCACGGGACTGTGGGGGCGTCTGCTGCCGGAGTGGGGAGCGGTACGCGACCTCCCACCGCGCGACGCCGTCCACATCTGGACAGTCGATCGGCATCTGGTGGAAACCGCGGTGCAGGCGAGTGCACTCACGACACGGGTATCCCGTCCGGATCTGCTGCTCCTCGGTGCACTCCTGCACGACATCGGCAAGGGTCGCGGCGGCGACCACAGTGTGGTCGGTGCCGAGGTCGCCGACCAGATCGGGACACGGATGGGCTTGTGGCCGTCCGATCTGTCCCTGCTCACCGCAATGGTGCGGTACCACCTGTTGCTGCCACACACGGCAACCCGACGCGACCTCGACGACCCGGCGACCGTCGCGTCGGTGGTCGACGCGCTGGGCGGCGACCCACTGCTCCTCGAACTACTGCACGCGCAAGCGGAAGCGGATTCGAAGGCCACCGGCCCCGGCGTGTGGGGAGACTGGAAAGCGTCGCTCATCCGGGAATTGGTCCGGCGCTGCCGCCTGATGATGGCGGGGGAGGACCTTCCGGCTCCGACTCCGATCGATCCGGAACTCGCGCAGCTGGCCGAGGCCGGTGCCGTGCACGTCTCGCTCGACCCGAGGCCCGACGGCCGCAGCTTCACGGTGACGGTGGTGGCGCCGGACGATCCCGGTGTGTTGTCCGACACCGCGGGAGTGCTCGCTCTGCACGGCTTGCGGGTGCAGTCCGCCTCCATCGGAAGCCACGCGGGAAGCACCGTCAACACGTTCAACGTCGTGCCACGATTCGGTGCGCCGCCCGCGGCCGGTCTGCTGCGGCAGGAATTCGTGCGCGCCCGATCCGGTGACCTGGATCTGCTCGCGGAACTCGAGGCGAAGGATCGCGCGGCGCGCGAGTCCGCACCGTCGGTCCGCCCCGAACGTGCGGTGCCCGGCATGTACTCACAGGCTCCGCCGCGCCTGATCTGGCTCGACACGACAGATCCGGGGCAGGTGGTGCTGGAGGTCAGGGCCGAAGACCGGATCGGGATGCTCTGCCGCCTCGCCGGCGTCTTCGAGGATCTCGGAGCCGATGTGCGGTGGGCGACAGTGACGACGATCGGATCGACCGTGGTCGACTCGTTCTGCGTCGACCTGTCCACGGCCGGGACCAGGGCGTCACGGGAACGGCTCGAGCAGGCATTGTCGGCGGTCCTTCCCACTCCTGAACCGAAGAAGCCCCCCGCTGTGTCGTGAGGTGACGTCGTGAGGCGACGTCGCGATCCGGGCGCCCTCGGCTGCGAGTGGATCGGAGCGGCTACCCTGGAGCGCAGCATTGTCCGTATTCTCGTCAGACCGCAGGAGCGCATTCGGTGTTCGAATCCCTTTCCGACAGGTTGACAGGGGTCCTCAAGGACCTGCGCGGCAAGGGGCGCCTGTCCGACGCGGACATCGACGCGACGTGCCGTGAGATCCGCCTCGCCCTCCTCGACGCCGACGTGGCGCTGCCCGTCGTGCGCACGTTCATCAAGAAGATCAAGGAACGGGCGAAGGGCGCCGAGGTCCACGGTGCGCTGAACCCGGCACAGCAGGTCGTCAAGATCGTCAACGACGAGCTCGTCGGGATCCTCGGTGGCGAGACCCGTCGGCTCCAGTTCGCGAAGACCCCCCCGACCGTGATCATGCTGGCCGGTCTGCAGGGTGCGGGCAAGACCACGCTCGCAGGCAAGCTCGCCAAGTGGCTCAAAGGCCAGGGGCATACCCCGATGCTGGTCGCGTGCGACCTCCAGCGTCCCGGCGCGGTCACGCAGTTGCAGGTCGTCGGTGAACGTGCCGGGGTGTCGGTGTTCGCCCCCCACCCGGGAACGTCGATCGGTGGTGGCGAGAACGAACTCGGTGTCACGGCCGCCGACCCGGTCGCGGTCGCGCAGCAGGGCATCGCGGAGGCCAGGAACAAGCAGTACGACGTGGTCATCGTCGACACCGCCGGGCGTCTCGGTATCGACCAGGAGCTGATGGCGCAGGCCGCAGGAATCCGCGACGCCGTCCAACCCGACGAGACCCTGTTCGTCCTCGACGCGATGATCGGTCAGGATGCCGTGAGCACCGCCGAGGCATTCCGTGAAGGCGTCGGCTTCACGGGTGTCGTGCTCACCAAGCTCGACGGCGACGCACGTGGCGGCGCGGCGCTCAGCGTCCGAGAGCTGACCGGTGAGCCGATCCTGTTCGCGTCCACCGGCGAGAAGCTCGAGGACTTCGACGTCTTCCACCCCGAGCGCATGGCCAGCCGGATCCTCGGCATGGGCGATGTGCTCACCCTGATCGAGCAGGCGGAGCAGCACTTCGACGCCACACAGGCCGAGGCGACCGCCGCCAAGATCGGCAGCGGTGAGCTCACCCTCGAGGACTTCCTCGAACAGATGATGGCCGTGCGCAAGATGGGCCCCATCGCGAACCTGCTCGGTATGCTTCCTGGCGCGGGCCAGATGAAGGACGCGCTCGCGGGCGTCGATGAGAAGCAACTCGACCGGATCCAGGCGATCATCCGCGGCATGACCCCGGCGGAACGCGCCAACCCCAAGATCATCAACGGCTCCCGACGGCTGCGTATCGCCAACGGTTCCGGTGTGAAGGTCTCCGACGTCAACCAACTTGTCGACCGCTTCTTCGAAGCGCGGAAGATGATGTCCGCGATGGCCGGTCAGATGGGCATGCCCGGCAGCCGGCGCAACCAACGTTCGAAGAAGGGCAAGAAGGGGAAGAAGGGTGGCCGCGGGCCCACTCCGCCGAAGGTGCGGGGTGGTCTTCCCGGCGGCATGCCTGCCGGGTTCCCGGGGCTCGGCGCGGGGATGCCCGACCTGTCCAACATGCCGAAGGGCCTCGACGAACTGCCGCCCGGCCTCGAAGGATTCGACCTGTCGAAGCTGAAGTTCCCCAAGAACTAGGACGCATTCGCGAGAACAGGAGATCCGGTCGTGGTCGGGGTCGGTGCTACAGGTCCGTTCTGCGTGCGCGGCAGGACTCTGCCGGATGGTAACCCGGTCGATTTGTGGATCGGCGCCGACGGCGAGTTCTCCCGCGAGCCGATCCCGGGGGCCGAGGTGCTCTCGACCGGCGGTTGGGTGCTCCCAGGTCTCGTCGACGCGCACTGCCACGTCGGCATCAGATTCGGCGGGGGAGTCGAGGACGAAGCGGGTTCCCTCTCGCAGGCGGTGATCGAACGCGACGCAGGCGTGCTGCTTCTGCGCGACGCCGGATCCCCCGTCGACACACGCGCTTTCGACGGTTGCCCCGACCTGCCGACGATCATCCGGGCAGGGCGGCACATCGCCCTGCCGAAACGCTACATCCGCGGTCTGCCCGTCGACCTCGAGGACGAGTCGAAACTGCCCGACGAGGTCGTGCGGCAAGCCCGCGCCGGCGACGGTTGGGTCAAACTCGTCGGCGACTGGATCGACCGGAAGGCCGGCGACCTCGCGCCCCTGTGGAGCGACGCGATCCTCGCCGAGGCGATCGCCGCAGCGCACCGGGAAGGTGCGCGCGTCACGGCACACGTGTTCGGTGAGGACGCACTGCCCGGATTGCTGGCCGCCGGAATCGACTGCATCGAACACGGCACAGGCCTGACCGACGACACGATCGCGACGATGGCGGCGAACGGCACCGCGCTGGTCCCGACCTTGATCAACATCGAGAACTTCCCCGGCATCGCCGACTCGGCCGCACGCTTCCCGGTGTACGCCGCGCACATGCGCGACCTGCACGCGCGTGTCGCCGAGACCATCGGCGCCGCCCACGACGCCGGCATCCCGATCTACGCGGGTACCGATGCGGGCGGGCAGGTGCAGCACGGCCGGATCGCCGACGAGATCGCAGCGCTCGGCAAGGTCGGCCTCGACGCGGACGAGGCCTTCGCTGCGGCGAGTTGGGCGGCACGCACGTGGCTCGGCCACCCGAATCTCGAGCCGGGCACCCCCGCCGACCTGATCGTCTACGCGGACGACCCCCGCATCGATCCGGGTTCGGCCCGTCCCGGCCTGGTGGTTCGACGTGGCGTCGTTGTCGCGAACTCCGCCTGACCGTCGATTTCCGGTCCGGTTCGCATATCTGGCAGAATGGACCGCTGTCGTCGCATCCGGTTCCGTACCGCGCGGCGGTCACAGGTTAGAGGCAAAACCGGGCGTGCCAATCGGGCGCGTCGTCCGAATTGCACGTGACATGCGCGCCCCGGCGCGCGAAGGAGAACGCAGCAGTGTCTGTCAAGATCAAGCTCACCCGTCTCGGTAAGATCCGCAACCCGCAGTACCGCGTTGTCGTCGCCGATTCACGCACCCGTCGTAACGGCCGTGCGATCGAGACCATCGGCCGGTACCAGCCGAAGGAAGAGCCGTCGTTCATCGAGATCGATTCGGAGCGCGCACAGTACTGGCTGAGCGTCGGTGCCCAGCCCACCGAGCCGGTTCTCAACCTCCTCAAGATCACTGGCGACTGGCAGAAGTTCAAGGGCCTGCCGGGCGCCGAGGGCACCCTGAAGAAGGCAGAGCCCAAGCCGACCAAGCTCGAGCTGTTCCAGGCCGCTCTCGCGCAGGCCGAGAACGCACCTGCGACAGAGGCGATCACACCCAAGAAGAAGAAGGCCGCCAAGGAAGAGGCCTCCGAGGCAGCTGAGTCCACCGAGGCTGCCGAGTAATGAGCGCCGTGGTGGCAGATGCGGTCGAGCATCTCGTCCGTGGCATCGTCGCGAATCCCGATGATGTGCGCGTCGATCTCATCACCGGGCGCCGTGGCCGCACCGTCGAGGTTCACGTCAATCCCGACGACCTCGGTAAAGTGATCGGTCGCGGTGGGCGTACTGCGACGGCACTGCGAACTCTCGTCACCGGAATCGGTGGCCGAGGAATCCGCGTCGACGTCGTCGACACCGACCGCTAGGCGCGTCGGTGGAGCTCGTGGTCGGCCGTGTGGTGAAGTCGCACGGTATCAAAGGTGAGGTGGTCGTCGAGGTTCGCACCGACGAACCCGACGAGCGTTTCGCTGTGGGCGCCGTCCTGCATGGTCGCAAGCTCCGCGAGCAGACGCTGTACGACTACACGGTCGAAGCCGCCCGGGAGCACTCCGGGCGGCTTCTGCTGCGTCTGAGCGGTGTGGCAGACCGCACCGGATCCGACGCGATCCGCGGTACTTTGTTCGTCATCGACAGTGACGATCTGTCTCCGTCCGATGATCCCGACGAGTTCTACGATCACGAACTCGAAGGGCTGCCGGTCCGGATCGCGGCGGGGCGCCCCGACAGCGGTACCGAGATCGGCACCGTGCGCGAGGTCCTGCACACCGCCGCCGGTGAACTGCTGTCGATCAGTCCGGACGATGCGCGCCAGGAGATCCTCATCCCGTTCGTCACCGAGATCGTTCCGACGGTGTCCGTCTCAGACGGTGTGATCGAGATCGATCCACCCGACGGACTGCTCGATCCCGACTTCGGGGAGCCGCCCGCAAAGGCGAAGAAGCAGCAGGACAGGAAGCCGCGACGGGTAACCGAGGGGAACGAGTAGTCCGTGCGGCTCGACGTGGTGACCATCTTTCCCGAATATCTCGAACCACTGCGCGCCGCGCTGCTCGGCAAGGCGATCGACAAGGGCCTGATCTCGGTCGGAGTGCACAACCTGCGCGACTGGACGCATGACGTCCACAAGGCAGTCGACGATTCGCCCTACGGTGGCGGACCGGGCATGGTCATGAAACCCACGGTGTGGGGGCCCGCTCTCGATGACATCCTCGGCGTCGGCCAGGACACGACCGATCCCGATGTGCTGCTCGTCGTCCCCACCCCCGCAGGCAGGCCGTTCGATCAGGCCACGGCGCAACGGTGGTCCACCGAGAAACGCATCGTCTTCGCGTGCGGTCGATACGAGGGAATCGACCAACGGGTCTTCGACAACGCCGCGACACGCGTCCGCGTCGAAGAGATCAGCATCGGCGACTACGTGTTGATCGGCGGCGAGGTGGCCGTGCTGGTGATGGTCGAGGCCGTCGTGCGCCTGATGCCGGGGGTGCTCGGCAATCAACAGTCGCACCAAGAGGATTCGTTCTCCGATGGACTCCTCGAAGGGCCCAGCTATACGCGGCCCGCGAGTTGGCGCGGGCTCGACGTTCCACCGGTGCTGCTCTCGGGAGACCACGGCAAGGTGGCGCGGTGGCGCCGGGAACAGTCGCTGATCCGGACGCGGGAGCGCCGCCCCGACCTACTCCCCGACGACTGAGCGGGATCAGCCGATCACGGCCTCCACCACCATCGTCACCGTCTCGCGCGCGTGCCGGGCGCTGTCGTCGTCGGACGCGTCGTATACCGAGGTGTCCGGCAGGAACCAGCCGTCGTACTCGGGGTCCTCGTAGCTCACCGTCTCCCGCGACAACACGGCGACCACGTAGCGATGGTCGGTGCCGAAGAACCCCGTGGACAGATGAATCCACTGCCCGTCGAGGCAGCACATCCATCCTGCCTTCGACCCGAGATCGACTGCGTCCGGGAGTCCGTCGGCAAGGCCGAACGTCTGGTCGTAGCCGTCGGATCCGGTGGGATCGAACTCGAGCAGATACCCGATGATCCGGGCGGCACCGGCCTCGTCGAGCCCACCTCTGCCGCTGAGCAGATCGTCGTACCAGGTGAGGATGTCGGACGCGGTCGTGACGGTGTTCCACCAGGAATCGACCGAAGCGACGGTGGTGTCCAGACCGTACCGCTCGGCGACACGCTCGATGATCTCAGATCCGCCGAAGGCATCCCACAGCTGGCCCGCGGCCGAATCGTCCGACCGCGTGAGCATCACCTGGATCAGGCCGTAGTCCTCGTCGGTGAGCAGGATCGTGCCGATCGACTCGCGGAACAGCAGATCATCGGCAATGAACAGTTTGGCCACCGACGCCGTCGCGAGCGGCTCGTTCGCACCGCCTATCGTTCGTGTGCCGGTGGCACGGTCGAGGACACCGACCGTGACCGCCGCGCCGCGCTCGGCGGCGAGTCCGGCCGCGTCGTCGATTCGCTGCGCCAACGTGCCCATCCTGATAGGTTCCCCGGTGTCGATGCTGGCACTCATCTCGACGTGCAGACCGGCAGCGGACACCTCCGACGCAATGTCGGTGGCTTCACCGGCGGGCGCTCCGCACGCCGACAGCGCTGCTGTCACGACCAGCAACGCAAAGCACGACCGGTACCGATCCCGGGTCATCAGAGCTCCTGTATTCCATTGTGCGACGCGCATGCGCCGTCGGTTGAAGTTTCGTCGGTCCCGTCGGGCAGCGGCTCGAGGCGCCACGGGAACACACGGAAGGATAAAGGTAGGGTCGATCGTCGTGACGACCCAACTCGACACCGTGAACCGGCGCATCGCCGACGAACTCGACGTCCGCGAGAACCAGGTGGCTGCGGCGGTGGAACTGCTCGACGGCGGCTCGACCGTCCCGTTCATCGCGCGCTACCGCAAGGAGATCACCGGCGGGCTCGACGACGCCCAGCTCCGCACCCTCGAAGAGCGCCTGAGGTATCTGCGCGAACTCGACGAACGCCGCACCGCGATCCTCGAATCCATCGATGAACAGGGCAAGCTCGACGACGAGCTCCGCGGACAGATCATGATTGCCGAGACGAAGGCCCGGCTCGAAGACATCTACCTGCCCTACAAACCCAAGCGCCGCACGAAGGCACAGATCGCGCGTGAGGCCGGGCACGAACCCGTCGCCGACGCCCTCATCGGCGACCCGGCCACCGACCCCGCGCAGTACACCGCCGAGCAACTCGACGGTGCCCGCGCGATCCTCGTCGAACGCTTCGCCGAAGACGCCGACCTCGTCGGCGAGTTGCGCGAGGCCATGTGGAGCCGCGGTGGCCTGAAGTCGACCGTGCGGCCGGGGAAAGAGACCGAGGGCGCGAAATTCGCCGACTACTTCGAGTTCTCCGAGCCGTTCGCCGATCTGCCGTCACACCGCATCCTCGCCGTTCTGCGCGGCGAGAAGGAGGAGGTCCTCAGCCTGTCGCTGGAACCGGAACTCGCCGAGCAGGAACCCGGCGCGCCGTCGTACTACGAAGGAAGGATTGCCGGCCGGTTCGGGATCGCCGACCAGGGGCGTGCCGCCGACCGCTGGCTGCTCGACACCGTCCGCTGGGCATGGCGCACGCGGCTGCAGGTCTCGATGGGTGTCGATGTGCGGATGCGGCTCAAGCAGTCCGCCGAGAGCGACGCCGTCGACGTGTTCGCCGCGAACCTGCGCGACCTGCTGCTGGCAGCGCCGGCCGGAACCCGGCCCACGATGGGCCTCGACCCCGGCTTCCGCACTGGCACCAAGGTCGCCGTCGTCGATGCAACGGGCAAAGTCGTCGACCACACGACGATCTATCCGCACCAGCCGCACAACAAACACGACCAGGCCCTCGCGACCCTCGCGTCTCTGGTGGCCGAGCACGGTGTCGAGCTCATCGCCATCGGCAACGGCACCGCCTCCCGCGAGACCGACGCCCTTGCCGCAGAGCTGATCGCAAAATCCGGTGTCACCAACGTGACCAAGATCGTGGTGTCGGAAGCCGGCGCGTCGGTGTATTCCGCATCCGCCTACGCATCGCAGGAGCTTCCCGACCTGGATGTGTCGATCCGCGGTGCGGTCTCGATCGCGCGGCGCCTGCAGGATCCGCTCGCCGAACTGGTCAAGATCGACCCCAAGTCGATCGGTGTGGGCCAGTACCAGCACGACGTGTCCGAGACGATGCTCGCCCGGTCGCTCGGCGCGGTCGTCGAAGACGCGGTGAACGCCGTCGGTGTCGACGTCAACACCGCGTCGGTGCCGCTGCTGTCGCGCGTCTCGGGCATCACCGGATCACTCGCCGAGAGCATCGTCACCCACCGCGACCAGAACGGCCCGTTCCGTACTCGCAAGTCGCTCAAAGATGTCGCGCGGCTCGGTCCGAAGGCCTTCGAACAGTGCGCGGGCTTCCTCCGTATCCCGGGCGGCGACGACCCGCTCGACGCGTCCGCGGTGCACCCCGAGGCCTACCCTGTGGTCCGTCGAATCGTCGACCGTAGCGGCACCGGGGTCCTGGAACTCATCGGTAGCTCTGCGGTCCTCGCCAAGCTCAGGCCGGAAGAGTTCGTCGACGACAAGTTCGGTCTGCCTACCGTCACCGACATCATCAGCGAACTCGAGAAGCCGGGGCGTGATCCACGCCCCGAGTTCAAGACCGCGACCTTCGCCGCGGGAATCGAGAAGGTCGGAGACCTGAAACCGGGCATGGTCCTCGAAGGGGTCGTGACGAACGTCGCAGCTTTCGGCGCGTTCGTCGACGTCGGGGTTCACCAGGACGGGCTCGTGCATGTCTCCGCGATGGCGCGCAGCTTCGTCCAGGATCCCCACGATGTCGTGAAATCGGGTGAGGTCGTCAAGGTCAAAGTTCTCGATGTCGATGTCCCGCGCCAGCGCATCAGCCTCACTTTGCGCCTCGACGACGAGGTGCCCTCTGCGTCGGACAGCGATGGCGGCGGTGCCGCGCGCGCTGGCCGCCAGGGCGGATCGAAGCCTGCGCCGCGCGCTCAGGGTGGGCGGGGGCAAGGCGGAGGTCGCGGCCGGGGGCAGCGAGACGGTAAGCAGGGCGGGGGTAAACAGGGCGGAGGCAAGCAGGGCCGGCGTTCTGACGCTGCACCCGCGAACGGATCGATGGCCGACGCGCTGCGTCGTGCCGGCTTCGGTAAGTAGCCTCTTCTCGGAGTCGGTCGTATCACACCGTGAGCGACCGGCTCCTGGGATGCTGGAACGCGTGCGGATTCTCACGGTCGCGATTTCGGGGAGTGTCCCGATCTCGGGGAGGGCGGCCATGACCACAACGGTGCCGCGATGATGAGCTGGCTTCGAACCGAGATCGTCGACCAAGGACGATTGCCGCTGTTGTGCTTCCTACTCGGCTTCGTCGTGGCCTTCGTGTTCATCCGTATCAGCGTCCGGATGATCCGCGCGAAGGTGCGGTGGTGGCCCGGCAACATCACCCCCGGTGGGCTGCACGTGCACCACATGGTGTTCGGGGTGGTCACGATGGTCATTGCCGGCGGCGGTCTCATCTCGATGTACGAGGTGGGCTCCAGGACCGTCATTGCTGTCTTCGCCGCACTGTTCGGGGTGGGCGCTGCCCTGACGCTCGACGAGTTCGCGCTCATCTTCTACCTCCACGATGTCTACTGGGACGAAGAGGGCCGGGTCTCCGTGGACGCAGTATTCGTCGCAATCGCCGTCACCGGCATGCTTCTGCTCGGGCTGCAGCCTCTCGATCTCCTCGATCTCGCGAATTTCGACGACGGCGGCGACTGGGTGAACCGATTTGCTCTGGTGGTGTCTGTGCTGGTGAATCTGCTGGTCGCCGCGGTGGTCCTCGCGAAAGGGAAGATCTGGACGGGGCTGGTCGGGCTGTTCGTTGTCCCATTGCTGTGGATCGGCGCGTTCCGCCTGTCGCGGCCGGGGGCGCCGTGGGCCCGCTGGCGCTACCAGGGCAAGACCCGGAAGATGACCCGCGCGATCACGCGTGAACGGCGGTTCCGCAGACCGATGATCCGAGCAAAGATCTTCGTGCAGGACCTCGTCGCGGGTGCCCCGACCCTCGAAGCGGTGCTGGGCAGCGTCGAACACTCGCGAATTGCCGCGGAAGCCGTCCTCGACAGGACGGTCCACCCAGCTCCGCCACCCGTGATTTCACCCCACCCGGTGGAGTCTGGCACTATAGACGGGTTGCCCCGTTCGGGCACACCTACCTGACCTGGGCACGAACCGGTCGAGCCCGCTTCACGGCGGTCGCCGCCAGGTTCCTCTGCTCGAGCGAACAAGAGGATAGAACACCGATGAACACCCTGGACTTTTTGGACGCCAAGTCGCTGCGCGACGACATTCCGGACTTCCGCCCCGGCGACACACTTGATGTGCACGTCAAGGTTATCGAGGGTTCGAAGGAGCGTGTGCAGGTCTTCAAGGGCGTCGTGATCCGTCGCCAGGGCGGCGGCATCCGCGAGACCTTCACCGTCCGCAAGATCTCGTTCGGCGTCGGTGTCGAGCGCACCTTCCCGGTGCACAGCCCGAACCTCGCGAAGATCGATGTTCTCACCCGCGGCGACGTCCGTCGGGCGAAGCTGTACTACCTGCGCGAGCTGCGCGGCAAGGCTGCGAAGATCAAGGAAAAGCGCTGATCGTCGTCTCCTGACAACGTGCTCACTGGCCCGGCCCGGATTCACATCCGGGCCGGGCTAGTCTGTCGTTGTGGCAGATTCACCGCACGAACCGGCCGGGCCGGACGCGAACCGATACGGCGCCGACCGACTCTCGGCACACAACCGGACACACGGTGCTCACCACAGAAGAGAGGAACCGGACGATCCGAACGGCGGCGGTGATGCCGAGGACGACGGCGGTACCAAGAAGAACACGAAGAAGCAGAAGTCGTTCTGGCGTGAACTCCCGATCCTCGTCGTCGTCGCGCTTGCGCTGAGCTTCCTCCTTCAGACTTTCGTTGCCCGCGTGTACCTGATTCCGTCCGAATCGATGGAACCGACACTGCACGGATGCCCGGGCTGCACGGGCGACCGCATCGTCGTCGAGAAGATCGGCTACCGATTCGGCGATCCGCGACCCGGAGACGTCATCGTGTTCAAGGGACCCGATTCGTGGTCCGAGGGATACACCTCGACGCGCTCCGACAACCCCGTCCTCCGCGGGATCGAGGAAGTCGGATCCCTCGTCGGGTTGGTCCCGCCGGACCAGAACGACCTCGTCAAGCGCGTCATCGCGGTGGGCGGACAGACCGTCGAATGCTGCGACGACCAGGGCCGCATCCTTGTCGACGGCCAACCGATCGACGAGCCGTACGTGAAGATGGACTACCCGTTCACACCGGGTGTCGTCACCTGCGACACCGAGGTGCCGTCCGGACGCTGTTTCGGTCCGGTGACGGTGCCCGACGATCATGTATGGGTGATGGGCGACAATCGCAGCAACTCTGCCGACTCGCGCTATCACGTCGGCGACGAGCACCAAGGGTCCATTCCGCTGGAGAATGTGATCGGTAAGGCGCGCTTCATCGTGCTGCCCCCCGGCCGATGGGGCCTCATCGATTCCCCGGAGATCATGCCTTCGTGAGTACCTGGCCACCGCGACCGGTGATCCGCCGATCATCGGGTCTACGGACGATGGAGTCGACACTGCTGCGATGCGGGCTCGGCCCGGTCGCCGGTGTCGACGAGGCCGGTCGCGGGCCGTGTGCCGGCCCGCTGGTCATCGCCGCGTGCATCCTGGGGCCCAAGCTGCACCCGTCGCTGGATCGCCTGGACGACTCCAAGAAGCTGACGGAGAAGACCCGCGACGAGCTCTACGACGCCATCGTGCGGCGCGCCCCCGCATGGAGCGTGGTGGAGGTGCCGGCCGCTGAGGTCGACGCCATCGGCATCCACGTCGCCAACATCGAGGGGATGCGGCGCGCGGTCGCGGGCCTGGCGCTCGCGCCCGGCTACGTCCTCACCGACGGATTCCGGGTGCCCGGACTGCCGGTGCCGTCGCTGCCCGTGATCGGCGGGGACGGTGCTGCGTCGTGCATCGCCGCGGCGAGCGTGCTCGCGAAGGTGACCCGCGATCGGATCATGGTCGGGTTGGATCGCACACATCCGGGGTACGGTTTCGCGATACACAAGGGCTACAGCACCGCGGTGCACATGACGGCACTGCACCGGCTCGGCCCGTCACCCGAGCATCGGAGATCATGGGCGAACGTTGCCGCAGCGTGCGGCGAAGCGCCGTTTCGACGCCGACTCGTCGGCGCCGGGGCGGATGCGGGATCATGACAGAACACACCAGAGTGGGAGGACACCGAGACCGATGAGCGCCGAGGATCTCGAGAAGTACGAAACCGAGATGGAACTCTCGCTGTACCGGGAGTACCGGGACATCGTCGGTCAGTTCGCCTACGTCGTCGAAACCGAGCGGCGCTTCTACCTTGCGAACGCCGTCGAGCTGCTTCCGCACAACGCCAACGGCGAGGTGTACTTCGAGGTTCGGATGTCGGATGCGTGGGTATGGGACATGTACCGCCCCGCGCGGTTCGTCAAGCATGTCCGGGTGATCACGTTCAAGGACGTCAACATCGAAGAGCTCGACAAGCCGGAACTGCGTCTGCCCGACAAGCTCGGATAGAGCCCCGCACCTTAGCGGAACACTCGGACACGGGCGCCGCGAGGCACTCGCTGAGGTGACGTTTGTCCACAGCCGGTCGTTTCATCCACAGATTTCCCGTATCACGCGCCGATACCCCTTTTGCTGCCCATTCCTGCGACACAGTGTGTCTACGCAGGGAGGAGCAAGACGGATGGGACGAAATCAAGACGTGGGGATCCGCGGTGAGGACCTCGCCGCCGAGCACCTCGCATCCACCGGAATGGTGGTCCTCGAACGCAATTGGCGGTGTCGGTACGGCGAGCTGGACCTGATTGCGCAGGACGGAGCGGTCCTGGTGTTCGTGGAGGTCAAGACCCGCACGGGGTTCGGTTACGGCACACCCGCCGAAGCCGTCACCCGCGCCAAAGCGGAGCGGCTGCGCCGCCTGGCCGGGCTGTGGCTCGCCGATCAGGATCGCCGATGGGACCGGATCCGCATCGATGTCGTGACAGTTCTGCTCGTACGGGGGAGTGCTCCTGAGATCACCCACCGCAAGCAGGTGCTCTGATGGCGCTGGGGAAGGCATGGTCGGTGGCGGTGGCGGGTGTCGACGGCCATGTGGTCGAGATCGAGGCCGATATCGGTGGTGGATTGCCGGGCGTGAAAATGGTCGGTCTGCCGGATACGGCACTGCAGGAATCACGCGACCGCGTGCGCGCCGCGGTGTCCAACTCCGGTGGGAAATGGCCGGATTCGAAGGTGGTCCTGGCGTTGTCGCCCGCGACACTGCCCAAAGTGGGTAGCGTCTACGACCTCGCTCTCGCGTGTGCCGTGCTCAATGCCGCAGACGTCGTACCGCTCGAAGCGATGACCACAACGATTCTGCTGGGTGAACTCGCGCTCGACGGCCGGCTGCGGCCGATCCGAGGAGTACTTCCCGCCGTCGTCACCGCGAAGAACTACGGATGGTCGCGGGTCGTGGTGCCCACCGCGATGCTGACTGAGGCGTCGCTCGTCGCGGGAATCGATGTGTACGGTGCCGACACTCTCCGCGACGTGGTGCTGTGGCTGAAAGGCGACGGACCGCTCGAACGCCCCGATCCTGCGGCGGTGCCACCGCGAATTCTCCGCGCAGACCTCAGCGAGGTCGTCGGACAACACGAGGCGCGCCGTGCGATCGAAGTCGCCGCGGCGGGAGCACATCACCTCATGCTCACCGGTCCGCCCGGAATCGGAAAGACAATGCTGGCCCAGCGACTTCCAGGAATCCTTCCCGAGCTGTGCGAAACGCATGCCCTCGAGGTGACTGCGGTGCATTCGGTCGCCGGGACCCTCACGGCGGATCGTCCCCTTGTCACAGAACCGCCGTTCATCGCACCGCACCACACCGCCACCGTCGCGTCGCTCATCGGTGGCGGGACAGGCATGGCCACACCGGGTGCGGTCAGCCGCGCACATCGAGGAGTGTTGTTTCTCGACGAGGTTGCCGAGATGGGCACGAAGACCCTCGAGGCATTGCGAACCCCCCTCGAAGACGGTGAGGTCCGCATCGCCCGCAGAGACGGCGTGGCGCGGTACCCTGCGCGATTCCAACTGGTCCTGGCAGCGAATCCCTGCCCGTGCGCGCCGGCCCGCGACGCCGATTGTGTGTGCGTGCCCACCGCACGGCGCCGGTATCTCGGACGCCTGTCGGGCCCGTTGCTCGATCGTGTCGATCTGCGGGTACAGATGCACTCTGTCGCGACGAGCGCGCTGATGGGTGAGGCGGGGGAAAGCACCGACGATGTACGAACGCGCGTCGCCGCTGCCCGTGCCGCCGCGGCCGAGCGGTGGCACGACTTCGGATGGGCAACCAACGCGGAGGTGCCGGGGCCGGCTCTGCGTCAGAGATTCCGACTACCGGCCACCGCCGTGAAACCGGTGGAGTGGGCGCTGCGCAAGGGTGCGATCACGGCGCGAGGTGCGGACAGAGCATTGAGAGTCGCGTGGACGCTGTGCGACTTGGAGGGGTTGTCTCAACCAACCGAACTTCACGTGGCCGCCGCGCTCGACTTCCGGGATCGAGGTGCCGCATGACCGGTCGAACCATCAGCGGATCACCCGCGGACGACACCCTTGGTGCCGAGAGGCGGCGAGCCTGGGCGTACCTCTCGCGCGTCACTCAGGGTGCCTCGCGGACAGTGTCCGCGGCCGTCGCCGAACAGGGAGTCGTCGAGGTCGCGAACGCAGTGCGGGAAGGTTCGGCGGGCGCCGAACTCACCTCGAAACTCGAGGCTCGCGCCCACCTCGACACGGCCGCCGCCGATCTGGAACGCCTGAACCGTGCAGGGGGTCGCCTCATCACCCCCGACGACGACGAATGGCCCGCATGGCAGATGCTCGGATTCGACCAACTGGACACAGACACCGACGCCGAAGGCACACCGTTGGCGTTGTGGGTGTGGGGACAGCGGCGACTCGACGAACTCGTCGAACGGGCAATCGGGATTGTCGGCACCCGCGCTGCCAGCGGCTACGGCGAGCACGTGACGGCAGAGATCGCAGGCGACCTCGCCGTCGACGGGTGGACGGTGGTGTCGGGGGCAGCATTCGGGATCGATGCCGCGGCACATCGCGCAGCGCTCGGGGTCGGGGGAACGACCATTGCGGTCCTCGCGTGCGGTGTGGACCGGGCCTATCCTGCCGCGCATGCGAAACTTCTGCGGGGCATCTCCGAATCTGGCCTGGTGATCAGCGAATATCCCCCCGGTACCGCCCCAGTGCGGTACCGATTCCTGGCGCGTAATCGGCTCATCGCGGCGTTGTCCGCGGGAACCGTTGTCGCAGAGGCGGGGTGGCGCAGCGGTGCCCGTAACACAGCAGCGTGGGCTCGGCGGCTGGGTAGGCCGGTGGTCGCGGTGCCCGGCCCGGTCACGTCGGCGGCGTCGCAGGGATGCCATCGCATGATTCGCGAGGGCGAAGCGCGGCTGGTCGGCAATGCGAGGGACATCGTCGAGGAGTGCGGTCCGATCCTCGTGGCCGACGACGACCGGGATGCCTTGTTCGTTCGATCCCTCGACGCTCTCTCGGGGGATCGGGCACTCGTCTACGAGGCGTTGCCCGCTACCGATACGTGCGAGCCGGTCGCGGTCGCGGAATCTGCGGGCATCTCCGTCGCTCGCGTGCGCGCAGCGTTACCGCTGCTCGAGATGGAGGGTCTCGTCCGGCGTAACGACGCGGGGTGGTCTCGGACCGCGGCCGGGTAGTGGCGGGCGCAGTTGGTTCCGGCTGTTGTCAGCCGTTCTCGGGTGCTACGGCCGCATCGGCTTCGGGTTCGTCGTCGATGTACCAGGCGAGATCCTCGCGATGCCACTTCACGGCGCCGCGGTGGGCTTTGCGGAACTCTTTGAGAACGGCCCGGTCGATCGACGGGTGGCCGCTGTCACCCATGTAGATCCACTCCGAGCCGAACTTCGCTTCGATGGCGTCGACCATGTCGGCCTGACCGACCCGGCGTTCGGTGGTGATGATGTCGACCATCCAGGTGGCAATGTCGGACGCACTGGTACTCATGGTCTCGAGCGTAGTCGGACGACGTCGGGCCACTGCGCCTGACATCGAACAACGGGTACCGTCTCTCGAGGAAGGCAATCCTAACAAGGAGGCAGTGTGGCACCCAAGGGTCCCCAATCGACAACTTTGACAGTTCTCCGCACGGAGGCTGTGTCCGAGCATTTCGTTCGTGTGGTGCTGGGAGGTGCCGGGTTCGCCGACTTCACTCCTCGACCCGAAACCGACAGTTACGTCAAGATCGAACTCCAGGCGGGCGACGACACCGTGGTGCGTACCTACACGGTGCGCCGCGTCGATCAGGACGCCGAGGAAATCTGGATCGACTTCGTCGTACACGGCGACGAGGGGGTCGCCGGTCCGTGGGCGCGCTCTGTGCAACCCGGCACCGAGGTTGTGCTCCGGGGGCCGGGCGCAGGCTACTTGCCGGATCGGGCAGCAGACTTCCACCTGCTGGCAGGTGACGAGACAGCAGTACCTGCGATCGCGGCGGCCCTCGAATCACTCCCTGCCGACGCTGCCGGAGCTGTGTTCATCGAGGTCGCCGGAGAATCGGACGAGCTCGATCTGGTCGCGCCGTCCGGCGTCACCGTGACGTGGCTCCATCGCGGGGTAGCGGCCGGCGACGCCGGCCCGGACCAGATCGACGGCAATGCGCCGCTCGTCGCCGCGGTGCGGGAATTGCCGTGGCCCGAAGGCGACGTTCAGGTGTTCGTGCACGGCGAGGCCGAGACCGTCATGAAACACATCCGCCCATACCTGCGTAAGGAACGCGGAGTGAAGCCGGCGCGCGCGTCGATTTCTGGATATTGGCGTCGTGGCCGGACGGAGGAGGGCTTCCGCACCTGGAAGCGAGAGCTTGCGGAGGTGGATGCCGGCTAGCGTCGATCCGTCGAACGGGTCAGGATCGGGGCTCGCGGGTGAGGGTGAGCAGAGCGCACAGCGCGAGCCCCGCCGACACGACGATCGCAATCGTCATGGGAACAGCGGTGTCCTCTCCGCCCAACCCGACCAACGGTGAGACGATGGCGGCGAGCCCGAACTGGGACGCACCCATGATGGCGGATCCGGTACCTGCGGCCGACGGCACTTCGCCCTGACCGAGGGCTGTGGAATTTCCCATCGTGAAACCGAGACTGAACACGACAGCGAACAACAGCGGTAGTAGCAGCCAGCGCTGGGCGCCGAAAGCCGCTGTGGTGATCAGCAACAGTATTCCTGCGGTCAGCATGAGCGTGACACCGAACATCAGCAAGGGGCGGACTTCGAACCGGCCGATCAGCCGGGTGTTGATGATGTTCGCGGTCACCAATCCCGCCGAGTTGACTGCGAAGACCAGCGAGAATTGCGTGGCGGACATACCCAGTACGTTCTGCACGACGAACGGCGACGCCGAGATGTAGGCGAACAACGCGCCGAAGCCGAGCGCGAACGACGCGGCGTACCCGACGAACCGGCGATTGCCGAGGACGTAGCCGAAATTGCCCGCGAGAGCCGCAAATCCGCCGCCGTGACGTTTCTCGGGTGGGAGTGTTTCGGGGACGAAGGTGAGAACACCGGCGAGCATCGCGAGAGATGCGCCGGTCAGGACCCAGAAAATGCCGCGCCAGCCGATAGGGTCGAGCAGCGCGCCACCGATGACCGGTGCGGCAATGGGCGCGATTCCACCGATGATCATCATGACGCTGAACAAGCGAGCCGATTCGTGGCCGCTCGTGCGGTCGGCGATGACCGCGCGGGCGAGCACGATTCCGATTCCTCCGCTGAAACCCTGAATCGCTCGTGCCGCGATGAGGACCTCGACCGTCGGGGCCAGCGCGCATACGGCGCTACTCACCGCGAGCACGATGGTGCCGACGACGAGCAGGCGCCGGCGGCCCCACCCGTCGGAGAGGGGGCCGGTGATCAACTGACCGATGCCCAGGCCGGCCATGAACGTCGTCAACGTGAGTTGGATCCCGACGGTCGAGGTGCCGAGACTCTCGGACATGATCGGCAGGCCGGGTAGGTACATATCCGTCGCCAGTGGCGCCGTGGCCGACAGGAGCGCCAGCGCGCACAACATCGGCAAAGAGATCGTTTTACTCACGAACGAACATTATCGGGGTGTCGGCTTGCACGGACCCGCCGCACCACGCACGGTAGTGCGCATGGAGCACGATCCAGCGTCGGCGCTGCCGGCGGTGCTTGCCGTGCACGTCGAGGAGTTCGCCGAGCATCTGACCTTGCAGTCGAACCGGTCGGCGCACACCGTCCGCGCATACGTGACCGATGTGTGTTCGTTGCTCACGCACCTCGTCGACGGGAAGCCGGACGCCCGGGTCTCCGATCTCGACCTCGAAACCCTGCGGGCCTGGCTTGCGCGACAGGTGGCTTCCGGCGCTGCGCGCAGCACAATTGCCCGCCGGACCTCGTCGGTGCGGTCCTTCACCGCCTGGCTGGTTCGATCCGGCCGTACGGAACACGACCCCGGGACACGGCTCGCGTCAGCGCGCGGACATCGGACATTGCCCGCGGTGCTGCATGCCGACCAGGCATCCGAAGTCATGGCAGCTGCGGAGGCCGGCGCGCGGGAGGAGGATCCGGTCGCGCTACGAGACCGGGTGATCGTCGAACTGCTCTATGCGACCGGTATTCGGGTCGGGGAACTGTGCGGGCTCGACATCGACGACGTGGACTCCGAGCGCCGTGTCGTGCGGGTCGTGGGTAAAGGCGACAAGGAACGAACTGTGCCGTACGGGGTGCCTGCCGCGGATGCGCTCGAACGCTGGGTGACCCTGGGCCGGCCGGCGATGACGACCTCGGCGTCGGGGCCGGCGCTGCTCGTCGGGAAGCGTGGCGGGCGGATCGGACAGCGGCAGGTACGGACGGTGGTGCACGAGGCGGTCGGGGCTGTGCCCGGCGCACCTGATCTCGCCCCGCACGGGCTACGACACACTGCGGCGACCCACTTGCTCGAAGGTGGCGCCGATCTGCGCGTTGTGCAGGAGGTCCTCGGACACTCGAGCCTCGCGACGACCCAGCTGTACACCCATGTGTCGGTGGCGAGATTGCGTGCTGCCCACGAGCAGGCGCATCCCCGTGCCTGAGCTGTCCGCGCCTGAGGTGTACGCAGCTCAGTCCGCTTTGGTAGCGTCCCTGCCGATCGACAGTGGGGTTTCCGGGGGGATCTGATGGCACGTGACGAGTCGAACCATGCGCTGCCTGCGTGGTTGCAGGACGAACCCGATGCTCGGCCGGCTACGCCGCGACGTGGTCTGCGCCGCAGTGCGACACGGGGCGCTCCGGCCAGTGCGCCGTCGACGCCTCCCCGCGCAGCGGCGATCCCGTCGACGCCTCCCCGTACAGCGGCGATCCCATCGACACCCGCCACGATCGTGCCACCCGCGTCGGTGCCGTTCTCGATCATCCCGATCCAGCGGGATCCGGGGCCGAGAACGTCGACAGAACCGGAACCCTCGAATGCGGTGCCGGAACCCGAGGATCTACCTGCCCCTGCCCCTGCCCCTGCCCCTGCGCCGGATCCGGTACCCGAGCCCGACCCGGAATCGGTGCCTGCGCCGGTGTGCGTGCCCGACCTCGACCCCGTCGTGAATCACGATCCTGCACCGGAGCCTTCGCCTGCGGCAGAGCCCGAGCTTTCGCCTGCGGCAGAACCCGAGCCTCCGCCCGCACCGGAACGGGCTGCCGACACGGAACCCGTCCGGGTGCTCGCGCCGATTCGCGAACCCGAGCCCACCCCAGTCGTGCACCATGATCCGGGTAGCGTGCACGATCCTGTTCCGAGTGTTGCGGCCGCGGCGGACCATCAACCGTCGAACCTCGATCTCGCATCGGGGGTGCTCGTCCGTCGTTCCCGGCGTGCACCGAGCGGCGGGTGGCGGCGCGGTGTACACCGGCTCACCGGCGGCCTGTTCAATCCCGGAGAATCCTCCGACGACGCGCACCACGACGATCTGGTCGCCCGCATCCGCCAGCCGATCGGCGGCGACTATCGCATCGCAGTGCTCTCGCTCAAAGGCGGTGTAGGCAAGACCACCACGACGATCGGGCTCGGCTCGACGTTCTCGTCGATGCGCGGCGACTGCGTGATCGCTGTCGACGCCAACCCTGATTTCGGAACCCTCGCGCAGCGGATTCCGGAGCAGACGCAGTCGACGGTGCGAGATCTGATCGCGGTTGCGGACCGCATCGAACGCTATTCCGATGTGCGTGCCCACACGTCGCAGGCGCCGAGTCGACTCGAAGTGCTTGCCAGTGAACGCGATCCGGCGGTGTCGGAGGCATTCAGCGAGGAAGACTATCGTCGCGTCATCGATGTCCTGCAGGTCTACTACAACATCATTCTCACCGACTGCGGGACAGGGATCATGCACTCTGCGATGAGAGGTGTGCTCGATCTGGCGAATGCCCTCGTACTCGTCGGATCACCCGCGGTCGATGGTGCTCGCAGTGCTGCGGCGACACTGGACTGGCTCGAGCATCACGGCTACCGCGATCTCGTCGATCGCACGGTGGTGGTGATCAGTTCGCCGCGACCGGGGACTTCCAACATCGACCTCGACGCATTGACCGCGCACTTCCTCGCTCGTTGCCGGGCCGTGCAGGTCGTGCCGTTCGACGAGCATCTGGCGGAGGGGGCCGAGATCGACCTGAACCTGCTGCGCCCCGCGACCCGACGGGCATTCGCCGAGCTCGCCGCCATGGTCGCCGATGATTTCCCCGTTCTGACGGGTCGGCATTCCGCGCAGTGGTGACGGTGGCAGACCGAGATACGACACGCCACCATGGACGTCACACCGGTTCGAGCCGGATCACCGATCGTACGACGAGGGGGACCGGATCCAGGTAGCTGTCGCGGTCACGGCGCAGACCCCAGTGCAGACAGGCGTCGGCGGGGCAGCCCTCATGCCCCGCCTCCACTGTGCCCAGTGGGTCGCCGGCCGAGATTCGGCGCCCCGACGCCACAGTGGCGGTCACGGGTTCGTAGGTGGTGCGCAGGCCACCCTGATGGTCGATCGACACCACCGGTTTCCCTGCGACGGTTCCGGCGAACACGACGATCCCGTCACCGGCCGCGAGGACCGTTTGTCCGGGGTACGACGCAAGATCGACGCCGCGATGACCGGGCAGCCAGTTCTGCTCGGGTGGATCGAACGGCCGGGTCACCAGCGGGCGTGGTTCCAGGGGCCAGACGAAAGTGCTGTCGGCGGCCGCGGGGGCAGGGCCCATCATCAGCAGGAGGGCCGTGAGGAGCACGAGCGGAGGGAGTCGCATACGTCCCACACTTGCCGTCGGGAGGCCATCGCGACACCCAGAAACGACGAATGTGGACAACTTTGCGGTTGTCCACAGGAACGGATCGAGAGACCGCTCTGACAAGGCGGTTCGCAGATCGACGAGTCCGGGTCGTATGCTTGTCGTGCGGTCTGTGTTCGCAGATCGACTTCGCGCGTCCGCGCATCGGTGTCACCCGTCCATACGGATGCACCGTAGATGGCCGTCGCCGGTCCCGCAAGGGTCGACGGACATGCGGACGCCAGGGCGGGGATCGCAAGATCACCCGCGGCAACCGACATGAAAGAGAGACAACAGCCATGGCTGTCGTAACCATGAGGCAGCTGCTTGACAGCGGCGCCCACTTCGGACACCAGACCCGTCGCTGGAATCCGAAGATGAAGCGGTTCATCTTCACCGACCGCAACGGCATCTACATCATCGACCTGCAGCAGACCCTGACGTACATCGACAAGGCGTACGAGTTCGTCAAGGAGACCGTCGCTCACGGTGGAACGATCCTGTTCGTCGGCACCAAGAAGCAGGCTCAGGAATCCATCGCCGAAGAGGCCACCCGCGTCGGCATGCCGTACGTGAACCAGCGTTGGCTCGGTGGCATGCTCACCAACTTCTCCACCGTCCACAAGCGCCTGCAGCGCCTGAAGGAGCTGGAGGCCATGGAGCAGACCGGTGGTTTCGAGGGTCGCACCAAGAAGGAAATCCTCATGCTCACGCGTGAGATGAACAAGCTCGACCGGACCCTCGGTGGCATTCGCGACATGGCCAAGGTTCCCTCGGCCGTGTGGGTCGTCGACACCAACAAGGAGCACATCGCCGTCGGCGAGGCTCGTAAGCTGAACATCCCGGTCGTCGCAATTCTGGACACCAACTGCGACCCGGACCTCGTCGACTTCCCGATCCCGGGCAACGACGACGCGATCCGCTCCGCGGCGCTGCTGACCAAGGTGGTCGCGTCCGCAGTCGCCGAGGGCCTCCAGGCCCGCGCAGGCAAGAACACCGACGCCGACGCCAAGCCCGAGGCGGCAGCAGCCGCGGAGCCGCTGCCCGAGTGGGAGCAGGAACTGCTCGCGCAGGCCGCCTCCACCGGCGAAGCGGAAGCACCCGCCGCGGACGCAGCCCCCGAGGCCTGATCCGTTCGCACGGCCCCGACCGCACGATCGCGAGATCATGGTCGGGGCCGTTGCATCGCGGCCTGGTCCGCACATACGCGGCGCGATCCGCACCCGAGACTTTTCACCACAGACACAGGAGGCCCGCTCAAGATGGCGAACTACACCGCCGCTGATGTCAAGCGTCTCCGCGAGCTCACCGGCTCCGGAATGCTGGACTGCAAGAATGCCCTCGCCGACAACGACGGAGACTTCGACAAGGCCGTCGAGCAGCTGCGCATCAAGGGTGCCAAGGACGTGGGCAAGCGCGCCGAGCGCTCCACCGCCGAAGGCCTCGTCGTCGCCAAGGACGGCGTGCTGGTCGAGCTGAACTCCGAGACCGACTTCGTGGCGAAGAACGACGAGTTCCAGGCGCTCGCCGACACGATCGTTGCTGCCGCCGCCGAGGCACGTCCGGCCGACGTCGAGGCGCTCAAGGCCCTCGAGGTCGATGGCAAGACCGTCGACACCCTGGTTCAGGAGCTCTCCGCCAAGATCGGTGAGAAGCTCGAGATCCGTCGCGTTGCTGCATTCGACGGCCAGGTGTCGGTCTACCTGCACAAGCGTGCATCCGACCTGCCTCCGTCCGTTGGCGTGCTCGTCGAGTACACCGGTGAGGGCGACGCGGCGGCCGAGGCTGCGAAGAGCGCTGCCATGCAGGTCGCTGCGCTCAAGGCGAAGTACACCTCCCGTGACGAGGTTCCCGAGGACATCGTCGCGGGCGAGCGTCGGATCGCCGAGGAGACCGCCAAGGCCGAGGGCAAGCCGGAGCAGGCTCTGCCGAAGATCGTCGAAGGACGCGTCAACGGCTACTTCAAGGACGTCGTGCTTCTCGAGCAGTCGTCGGTGACGGATTCGAAGAAGACCGTCAAGGCGATTCTCGACGAGGCCGGAGCCACCGTCACTCGCTTCGTGCGGTTCGAGGTCGGCGCAAGCTAGTCCACCGATCGATCGACCCCGTCGGCTGTTGCCGGCGGGGTCGCGGTGTGTCCGGCTCCTCCAGGTGATCAGTATTCGGTGGTTGCCGTGGGTGTGCCGCTCCGCGCCCGGTCTCGGTTCCACCGGGTGGATGAGGCAGGATGATAAGGGCCGATTCATGCGCAACCAGAGGAGAGTCATGTCCGAGCATGCCCACGATCGGCCCGGTTTCCGCCGGGTGCTTCTCAAACTCGGTGGCGAGATGTTCGGTGGCGGCAAGGTCGGGCTCGACCCCGATGTCGTGACGACCGTCGCGCAGCAGATTGCCGAGGTCGTGCGCAGCGGCGTCGAGGTCGCCGTGGTCATCGGTGGTGGCAATTTCTTTCGCGGCGCCGAACTGCAGCAGCGTGGACTCGAGCGGGCGCGCTCCGACTACATGGGCATGCTGGGCACCGTCATGAACTCCCTCGCGCTCCAAGATTTCCTCGAGAAGCAAGGTATCGACACCCGGGTGCAGACGGCCATCACGATGGGCCAGGTCGCCGAGCCCTACCTGCCGCTTCGCGCGCGGCGTCACCTCGAGAAGGGCCGGGTGGTCATCTTCGGTGCAGGTATGGGTATGCCGTACTTCTCCACCGACACCACCGCCGCGCAACGGGCCCTCGAGATCGGCGCCGATGTCGTGCTGATGGCCAAGGCCGTCGACGGAATCTACTCCGCAGACCCGCGCATCGATCCCGATGCCGAGCTGTACGAGGAGGTCACCCATCGCGAGGTCATCGAGAACGGCCTCAAAGTCGCGGACGCGACCGCGTTCAGCCTGTGCATGGACAACGCCATGCCGATCATGGTCTTCAATCTGCTGACCAAGGGCAATATCGCTCGTGCCGTCGCCGGTGAGAAGATCGGAACGCTCGTACGGTCATGATTGGACAACGAAACATGGAGGAACTGCCGTGATCGATGAAGCTCTCTTCGAGGCCGAGGAGAAGATGGAGAAGGCCATCACGGTCGCCAAAGACGATCTCGGCGGTATCCGCACCGGCCGCGCGAATGCGGGGATGTTCAACCGGATCGTCATCGACTACTACGGATCGCCGACCCCGGTGACGCAGATCGCCAGCATCAACGTGCCCGAGGCACGGATGGTGATCATCAAGCCCTACGAAGCGTCGCAGCTGGGCGCGATCGAGACCGCGATCCGCAACTCCGATCTCGGAGTCAACCCCACCAACGACGGCAATATCATTCGTATCTCGGTGCCGCAGCTCACCGAGGACCGCCGCCGCGAACTCGTCAAGCAGGCGAAAGCCAAGGGCGAAGATTCCAAGGTGGCTTTGCGGAACGTCCGTCGCAAGGCGATGGAAGAACTCGGCCGTATCCAGAAGGACGGCGAGGCGGGCGAAGACGAGGTCGGTCGCGCGGAGAAGGAACTCGACAAGACCACAGCCAAGTACGTGGCACAGGTCGATGAGCTGGTCAAGCACAAGGAAGCCGAGCTGATGGAGGTCTGACGGTGGGCAGAGCCGACGGGTCTTCCGACCCGCAGCTTCCACTCGACGCCGGAGATGCCTCCGACGTCACCGCTGCCGACGCAGCATCACCGACAGCCGCCGCATCACCACCGGACGACGTGATACCGGCTGCCAAGACGTCACGCGCAGGCCGGAATCTCCCCGCCGCTGTAGCGGTCGGAGTCGGCCTGGGCGCGCTCGTGATCGGGATCCTGCTCTTCGCGCCCACCGGCTGGCTCGGCGTGGTCGCGGCAGCGATCGCGATCGCTACGTGGGAGGTCACGAAGCGGCTGCGTGAGGCGAGCGTGCTCGTGCCGCGCCTGCCACTGCTCCTCGGAGGCCAGGCGATCATCTGGCTGAGCTGGCCCTACGGGACCGCCGGCGTCCTCGGCGCATTCGCGGGGACCGTGGTGGTGACGATGCTGTGGCGACTCTTCGACCATGGTCTGGCCGCGCAGCCGCGCAACTATCTACGCGACACGGCGGTCGCGGTGTTCACCGCGGCGTGGTTGCCGCTGCTGGCGTCCTTCGCCACTCTCATGGTCCTCGAGGACCAAGGCGCCGCACGCGTGTTCTGTCTGATGTTGGTGTGTGTGGCATCGGATATCGGTGGCTATGCCGCCGGTGTGCTGTTCGGCAAGCACACCATGGCGCCCGCGATCAGCCCGAAGAAGTCGTGGGAAGGGTTCGGTGGCTCCCTGGTCGCGTGCGTGGCCGTCGGAATCCTCACCGTCGTGTTCCTGCTCGACGGCCAGTGGTGGATCGGTGCGCTCCTCGGCGTCGTCCTCGTGTTGACAGCCACTGCCGGTGACCTCATCGAGTCGCAGGTCAAGCGCGATCTCGGCATCAAAGACATGGGGACGCTCCTGCCCGGCCACGGCGGCATCATGGACCGACTCGACTCGATCCTCCCGTCGGCCTTCGTGACCTGGCTGATCCTTACGATCTTCGTGTAGGTCGCGGGATGGGTGAACACCGTGCTGATGACCGGGGAGTGATCGCCAGCCCCAACATCTGGCACTGGCCGGCGGTCTACGAAGAGGAGAACCGTGCCCAGGATACCCGCGGCGCCGTATACGCGGCGCTGCGGGACGACGCCGACTGGGCCGGCCTCGACGTCGCCGACGTCGGCTGCGGTACCGGTTTCCACCTCGGGATGTTTGCGGAGACGGCCCGGTCGGTGACCGGAATCGAACCCTATCCGCCGCTCGTGGAGGCGGCGCGACGACGGGTCGATCATCTCGACACGGTCCGGGTCCTGCCGGGATCCGCCGCGCACATGCCGCTGCCGGACCGGTCGGTGGATCTCGTGCACGCCCGGACGGCGTACTTCTTCGGTCCGGGCTGCGGCGCCGGCATCACCGAAGCGATGCGGGTCCTGCGCCCCGGCGGAGCCCTCGCGGTCATCGATCTCGACGCGACAGCACACCCGTACGGCAAATGGATGCTCGCCGACCTCCCGCACTACCGGCCGCGTGCCGTCGAGGATTTCTTCGACGCTCAGGGATTCTCGCTTCGGCGGATCGACACCGAATGGGACTTCCCCGACCGCGATACCCTCGTGCGCGTCCTCGGAATCGAGTTCGGGCCGAAGGTCGCGGCCCAAGCTGTCCGGGAGACGCCCGGGACGACCTTGGCCGTGCGTTACCGCTTGCACATCCGGCGCAAGCCACGCGGCATCGACGTGGGCGGGGTCAGCGTGTTCCCTGCAGGTGGAAAACCCGGGCGAGTTCTGTGATCTTCTTCGCCCGCGCCAGCTTCGGCAGGTCGCTCCCGTCCTGAACACCGTGCCCGTCCTCACCGAGGCGATCGATGACGGTGTGAGCCCACCCGATGTCATCGGTGCTGGGGCTCAGCGCCGCATTCGGGAACCGCGCGCGATCCGGTGCCATGCAAAGCTTCCCGGTCATACCCATCGACTGAGTCAGCTGGGCCTCCTGCTCCAGGGCCGCGGGGTCGTCGGTCAGGGACGGGCCGTCGATCGGCCCGGGGAGCTTCGCGGCGCGGCTTGTGACCACCAGGCGCGAACGTGGATACGCCATGGCAAGAGGTGATGCGCTCATTCCGGTGTCGCGACGGAAGTCGCCACTGCCGAACACCAACCGGAACACCCCTTCGGCACGAGCGATTTCGGGCGCAGCCTCCAGCCCCATCGCCGATTCGATCAATACGAGGATCCTGGTGCCCTCCGGCAGGGAATCGGCGGTCGCGTCCACCTGCTGCCCGCTCTCGGCTTTCGCCAGCATGACCCCTTCGAGGCCGGGCACTGCCGCCAGGGCGTCGACATCGTCGCACCAGTGCGATGTGGTGGTGTCGTTGATACGGACCCACGCCCTGCCTCCGCCTCGAAGCCATTCGACGACACCGGCCCGGGCGGCTGCCTTGCCCTCAGCGGCGACCGCGTCTTCGAGATCGAGCACGACGGCATCGGAGGGGGAGGTGGCGGCAGGCTCGAACCGTTCGGGGGCATTGCCGGGAACAAGAAGCCAGGATCGGGCGAACTCGGGAGCAATACGGGAGGACATGGTTCGATCTTCCCCTCATCGACGTGTGGATGGCACGGACCGTGGATTTTCAAGGCCGGTTGGGGGCGAGCATCACAGTGCAGACCGGACAGTCAGGTCGCAAAGCATGGGAGAATGGATCATTATGGCTTCCCCACTGCCCCTGGTTTTCGACGCTCCGAAGCGGAGTATGCCCCCGCGGCACCTCGCCGACCTCGATGCCGAGCAACGACGTGAGGCAGTGAAGGAACTGGGTCTTCCGGCCTTCCGCGCCGACCAGATCGCCCGGCAGTACTACGGTCGGCTCGAAGCCGACCCGGAGAAGATGACCGATCTTCCCGCAGCGGTGCGCGAAAAGATCGGCGAGTCGCTGTTCCCGTCCTTGCTGACCCCGGTCAAGCACATCGCCTGCGACGCCGGGGAGACCCGCAAGACGCTGTGGCGCGCGGGCGACGGAACGCTCCTCGAGAGCGTGCTCATGCGATACCCGGAGCGCGCGACCCTGTGCATCTCGAGTCAGGCCGGGTGTGGCATGGCCTGCCCGTTCTGCGCGACCGGCCAGGGCGGCCTCGACCGGAACCTGACGACCGCAGAGATCGTCGATCAGGTTCGGGCGGCCGCGGCGGCACTGCGCGACGGCGACGTCGCAGGTGGCCCGGGCCGCCTGTCCAACGTCGTGTTCATGGGGATGGGGGAGCCGCTTGCCAACTACAAGCGTGTGGTCGCCGCCGTTCGCCGGATCACCTCGCCGGCACCCGAAGGCTTCGGACTGTCGCAGCGTTCGGTCACGGTCTCGACAGTGGGGCTCGCGCCCGCCATCCGCAAGCTCGCCGACGAGGGCCTACATGTCACTCTCGCCGTCTCCCTGCACACCCCCGACGACGAACTCCGCGACACCCTCGTGCCGGTCAACAACCGGTGGCCCATCGCCGAAGTTCTCGACGCCGCCCGGTACTACGCCGACAAGACCGGCCGCCGGATCTCGATCGAGTACGCGTTGATCCGCGACGTGAACGATCAGCCGTGGCGCGCCGACATGCTGGGCAAGAAACTGCGCAAAGCGCTCGGCCCGCTCGTGCACGTCAACCTGATCCCGCTCAACCCCACCCCGGGCAGCGAATGGGACGCCAGTCCCAAACCTGTCGAGCGGGAGTTCGTCCGCCGCGTCATCGCACAGGGTGTCTCCTGCACCGTCCGCGACACCCGCGGCCAGGAGATCGCCGCGGCCTGCGGGCAGCTTGCCGCGGAAGCCTAGACCACGCTCGGACGGTCCGCGTCACCGTGTTCCTCGTCGGCGAACTCACCGGCACCGAAGTACGCGTATTCGACCCGATCACGTTCGCGAACGAGTACACCGGCCTCTCCCTCGAGCACGACCCGGCCGTGGTTGAGCACCACCGCCCGATCGGACACTGCCAGCGCGAGACCGACATGCTGCTCGACGAGCACGACGGCGATCCCTTCAGCGCGTGCCAGGTCGCGGATGGCAGGGAGCATCTGTTCGACAATCATCGGCGCCAACCCGAGGCTCATTTCGTCGACCATGAGCAACCGCGGTTCGGCCAGCAGCGCCACTGCGATCGCAAGCATCTGCTGCTCCCCGCCGGAGAGCAGCCCGACCGTCCGCGACTGTAGCTTCGCCAGCGCCGGAAACCGGTCCAACACCATGTGTTCGCGGTGCTTGTCGGGTCGGCGGCGGGCCAGCCGGAGATGCTCACGCACTGTCATGGACGGGAACAGCCCGCGGTCGTCGGGGACGAAACGCATGCCTCTGCGCGCCATTCGGTAGGGCCGCGTGCTGTCGGCCGGCTCGCCCAGGACCGTCACCCGTCCACTCATCGTGGGGAGCACACCGGCGAGGGACAACAAGGTGGTGGTCTTCCCGGCGCCGTTGGGCCCCAGGATCGAGAGGACTTCACCGGCCGAGACCGAGAGGTTGACGTCGGCGACCGCGACGACGCCGTTGTAGCCGGCGGTCAGGGACTCCGCTGAGAGCACAGACTCTTCGGTGGAGACAGAATCAGCCATGGGCGGTCTCCATCGGTGCGCCCAGATATGCAGCGATCACAGCGGGATCCTTTCTGGCTTGGTCCGGAGTTCCCGAGAAGATGACCTTGCCGAACTCGAGGACGTAGATGCGATCGCACACGCCCAGGACGAGCGACATGTCGTGGTCGATCAGCAGCGCGCCGGGCCCGCCTCGCACGACCGCCCGGATGCGTTCGGCGAACTCGACGCTCTCCTGACTGTCGAGTCCCGCAGCGGGTTCGTCCAGCAGAAGGACACGACAATTGCCCACGAGCGCCCGCGCGACACCGACGAGTTTCTGCTGCCCGAGCGTGAGATCCCGCGCGAAGGTGTCCCCGACGTCGCCGAGTCCGACGGCTTGCAGCGTCGCGCCCACTACCTCGCTGCTGCCGCCGCCCCGCCGACGCCCGACCAGATCGCGCCACAGCGTCGCGAGACCGCCCGGCCGCATTGCCGCGATGACATTCTGATTTACGCTCAGGTTCGGGAAGAGCTCACCCGACTGCCACGTGCGCGCGAGACCGGTGCGGCGCCGCTGATGCGGCGGGAGACCGTTCATCGGAGTGCCGTCGACGCTGATCGTTCCCTCGTAGTCGATGAATCCGGTCACCGCGTCGACGAACGTCGTCTTGCCGGCGCCGTTCGGCCCGATCAGGCCGACGATCTCGCCCGGATGCACCTCCAGCGACACGTTCTCGTTCGCGACCACACCGCCGTACCGCACGGTGATGCGGTGTGCCGACAAGCCGCCCTGTGCCTCATCCGGCAGTCTGGATTCAGGCATCTGCCACCGCCACCTTTCCATGGTCGAATTCGTCGCCTGTCGACGGTGCCGGAGAACCCGGTGCGGACGTGCCGCCGCGCCGCCTGGCACGGAGCAGCGCGCTGAGTCTGCCGGCTTCACCGGCGATTCCGATCGGATTCAGGATCGCGGTGACGATCAAGGCGATCCCGGAAATCAGGGCGTAGTAGTCGCCGAGCTCGAAGATGTTGTGCACCAGAACATAGATGATTCCCAACGGGCCGATGATTCCTGCGATCGCCGCACCACTGAACGAGGTGATGCCGCCGAGATAGGCGACGGCCAGCACCTGCAGCCCGACGAACACGGTGAATGATTCGGCCGAGAGCTGACCGGCACTGTATCCGATGAGGCAGCCCGCGACGCCGGCGATGAACGCGGACAGTCCGAACCCGATGAGCTTGGTCAACCGGACGTCGATTCCCGCGGCCGCTGCGGCCCGCTCGTTCGCCCGCACAGCGAGGAAGACGCGCCCGGTATCGCCCGAGGCGATTCGGATGAACGCCCAGACCACGATCGCCGCGACGACAAGAACGGTGAGCGAGAACGACAGGCGTGCGATGTCGCTGCCTTCACGAACGCCGAGATTCAGGCCGAACAGTGTCGGATTCGCGATGGGATTGCCCGACGGTGGCGTGAGACTGTAGTTGTTGAAGATGAACCGCTCGATCGCCAGTGCTGCGGCGATGGTGACGATGGCCAGCTGCGCGCCGCGAATCCGGAAGGCGGGCAACGCCACCAGCATGCCGAGCAGGGCAGCCGCGAGCGAGCAGAAGATGAGTGCGAGCGGGAACGGCATGCTCCAGTTCGTCGTCACCTTCGAGAGGGTGAATCCCGCCGCGCCGGCGAACGCTGCCTGGGCCAAGGAGATCTGACCGAGGTAGCCGGCGATGACCACATACGACAACGCCAGCAGCATCAGGATGATCGAGTACGTCAGGCCGAATCGATAGGTGCCGGACGATACTGCGAGGAGCACCCCGGTCACCACGAGCACGAGTACGGCCGGGATCGGCCGGAATCGCGGTACCACAACGTCCGGCAGCTTGATCGTCTGCAGCGACCCGCGTGAGGGCAACCGTCCGCCGAAGAGCACCAGCACGACGATGACCACGATGAACGGCACCACCTGATCGACGCCGGACTGCGCCCACGTGGGCCACCACCTCTCGCCGGCGAGCAGGTTGAGCACCGACTGGAATGCCCCGAGCACCAGCGACGCGACCACGATCGTCGCAACGGATTCCATCCGGGCGACCAAGAGCACCGCGAGCGCCGGGACGACCAGCAACGAATAGTTCAGCGGATTCAGACCCGTCAGGGATGCCCCGAGCAGGACACCGACCGTGCTGACCACCGAGGCCATGATCATCGCGATCGCCGCGAGTCGATCCGGGGAGAATCCCAGAAGGGTGGCGCCCCGCTCGTTCTCCGCTGCTGCACGAGTGGCTGCACCGACCCTGGTGAATCGGAAGTACGCCCACACCAGCACTGAGATCGTCAACATGATCGCAACCATCACGACCTCCGCCGACGACACGGAGGTGCCGAACAGTGAGATCGATCCGGACGGGATCAGCGACTCGATCGGGATGCTGTTCGACCCGAACCTGATCACCACCAACGCTTGGACGCTGAGCATCAGTGCGACGGAGACCACCACCTGTGCCAGGGCCGGTGCGCGACGCACCGGCCTGAACACCAAATAGTGGGTGACGACCCCGAGCAGGGCCGCCATCACCAGGCCCAGTGCCAGAGCAACCGGTACCGACGGTGGTTCGTCGAACGCGATACTTCCGATAGGCAGGACGAGCGTGCCGTCGATGAGCAGTTGCGCGTAGACGTATGCGCCCCACATGGCGGTAGCGCCTTGCGCGAAATTGATGATCCCCGTCGAGCGGTAGACGAGGAGCAATCCGTTGGCGAGACCGATGTACACCGCGGCGAGACCGAATCCCAGGACGATGAACTGCAGGTATGTGCTCATGCGCTACTCCGCTGCGAAGGTGGCATCAACGAAAATGCCGTCAGGAGGTGGGCATCAGTGAAGGATCGAGATCGATGTATCCGGCATCCTCGACCGACCGGAGCGTTCCGTCCTCCTGCACTTCGAAGAAGATCGCCTGCGCATTGCACGTGGTGGCCACGCCGGGCCATTGCTGCCCGTCGCAGGTGACGGCAGGGCCGGCGAAAGTCGGGAAGTCTTTCAGCTCCTTGAACGTGTCGGTGACGGTGGCCGAGGTGATCTCCTCTGTACCACTCAGGATCTCCGCGATGTTGGCTACGGCCGCGAAGGTGTAGATGGATCGGGACGAGAGTTCGTCGCCGTAGCCGACTGCATCCATGGAGTCTGCGAAGATGTCGAGTTGCTCTTGCACCTCGGTGGGCGCGGAATCCTTCGCGAGTGGCACCCACAGCCGCGGCTGGGTGACGATACCCGCAGCGTCTGCCCCCATGTCGTCGATGAACTGAGAGCACGAGCCAGCGAGGATCGTGTCGTCGTAGCCCTGTCGGCGCAGGGCCTGGAACAGGCCGGTGCAGCCGTCCTCGGGAAGGGCAATGACTCCCGCCATGTCTGGTTCATCGGAAAGTTGCGTCGCTGCCACGACATTCAGGTTGGCACCGGAAGCAGGGGGATATTGGACAGTGACATCGATCCCCATCCGATCGGCGATCGGCATGATGAGATCGTCGACGTACGCATGGGACGTGGGCGACTCGTTGACGGCCAGTGAGGCGTTCGACTTTCCCATCGTGTCGAGGACCGACATGCTCGAAAGTGCGGCGAACGAGACCGGGCCGGTGAAATAGAATGCTTGCCCGTACTCGGCAGAATCAGCGACGAACGATCCCGCAAGAGTGCCGACGATGGGGATCTCCGCGGACGCCAGAATCGGCACCGCAGCGCCCATGCTCTGGTCGACCGCGTCGATCACGAGCGGAAGATCCTTCGAGACGAAACCGTTGGCGCAGCTGATCGCCGTCTCAGGGCTGCCGTCGCCACCACACACGTCGATCTCGAGGGGTCGGCCGTCGATGCCGCCGAGAACTTCGTTGACGTACTGCACGCCGGCTTCGAGACCGTACGCCGTCTGCGGATATGCGGACGCTCCCTTGATCGGAGCCAACGCGCCGATGACGATCGGCTCACCGGTGAGGGTGGCTCCGGCACTGTCCTGCCCGCCGTCCGAATTGCAGGCGGACAGTGCAAGTGCAGCAACAGCTGCCAGTGCACCGATGTGTCGAATTTTCATGGGGAGGCCCCACTTTCTCGAATCAATCGCGGGAGGAGACAGGATGGTTGGGTAGATACGGAACGAGACCGCGTTCAGGCTGGACTCCGAACGAGCGCAGCGCTGTCGCGAGCATCGAGTAGCAGCCCACCGTGAACACGACATCCATCAGCTGCCGATGGTCGAACTCGCCCACGAGCGCGGTCCACGTAGCCTCGGCGATCACGCCGTCGCCGATCAACTCGTCGGTGGCGGTCAGGAGTGCTCGCTCGAGAGGTGACCAGCCTTCTGCGTCGGGTCCCTGATCGATGCGGGCGATCTCGGTGGGGGTGATGCCCGCTCGCTCGGCGAGGATGACGTGTTGGGCCCATTCGTACTCGGCGCGCCGAAGGAATGCGATGCGAAGAACGAGGAGTTCCCGGTGCCGGACCGACAGGGTGGACTGCGCCAGCAGATGCCGGTTGAAACTCAGGAACGCCATGGCCAAGGACGGATGCTGTGCCAGGGTGCCGAGCAGGTTCGTGCCCGGTTGTCTGCCGTCTTCATCTGCAGTGCTTGCCACCGCCGATCGGAAACCGTTGATGTACGTCGCGATCTCGTCAGTCCACATGTCTTCGGGGAGAGGCGGTATCCGGGGCATGTGCGTGGCGGTCCTTTCGGTTCGGGCGGGTAGCGGCAGTCGGTCAGGTGTTGCGTCCGCCGTTGACGCCGATCATCTGCCCGGTGATGTAGCCGGCTTCATTGCTCACCAGGAACGCGCAGGTGGCGGCGACGTCCTCGGGCTGCCCGATCCGGCCCACCGGGGTCCTGGCGGTTTGCAGGTCGAGATCGACGAAGCCTTTGGCGACGGTGGTGCGCAACATCGGGGTGTCGATGAAGCCCGGAGGAATCGTGTTGACCGTGATCCCGAATTTGCCGAACTCGAGTGCGAGGCTCTTCGTGAGACCGACAACGCCCGACTTCGCGGACACGTAGGGGGACAGGCCGGGGGAACCGCTGTGCACACTCGACGACGAGATGTTGACGATACGTCCCCACCCCTGATCGATCATGTCGGGGAGCACGAGTTGGCAGCAGTCGAAGGTTGCGGTGAGATTGACGGCGAGTGAGCGCTGCCACGCCTCGGAGGTGATGTCCAGGAACGGGGTCGGAACCGACATACCGGCGTTGTTGACCAGGACGGTCGGGGAAGTCAGTTGCGCTCGCACGTTTTCGACAGCCGTCTCGAGGGCAGCGCGATCGGTGACGTCGACCTGCAGGCCGATGGCCTTACCTCCCTCGTCTGCGATCGACGAGGCGATCACCTCTGCCGCGTCACCGTCGAGGTCGAATATCGCCACCAAGTGGCCCTCGGTAGCGAGACGCCGGGCGATTGCTTCGCCGATCCCGGAAGCGGCACCGGTGATGATCGCGGTATGGTCGGTCATTGGATCGGCTCCGTTCCGATGAGGGTCGAACGGTGCATTCGGCGAGGTTTGGCACGGTCGAATGTGCATGCCCGGTGCGCGAGGCCGGTGTTGTCCCAGATCACCGTGTCGCCCACAGACCAGCTGTGCCGGTACACCAGCTCCGGTGCGGTGGCACGTCGTTCGAGCTCGCGTAGCAACGCCCGGCCTTCCGGCACCGCCATTCCGACGATGTGGGATGCGGTGGCACCGAACACCAGTGATCGCCTACCGGATTCGTGTTCCCACACGAGCGGGAGCTCGCGCGCGGCGCGGGACGACCATTCCCTCACCTGATCCTCGGTCGGGTTCGGGTAGGTCAAGCGTTGAATGGCCTCGAAGGTGTGGACGACCCGGAGAGTGCCGAAATAGTCCTTCTCCTCGTCCGACAACGCATCGTAGGCGGCGTAGGTGCTCGCGAACTCGGTCTCGCCGCCTTGCTCCGCCGTGACGTGCGCGGTCAGCACCGAAGCCTTTGCGGGGATCGCATCCAGAGCGCCGTCGATGTGCCAGTAGTCGTTGCTGGCGAAGTACTCCTTGTTCGGATTGTCGGGCTCGAAGCTGATCTCCATGATCTCCGGGATCCGGTACTTGGGAAACAGCGCGAGCTCACCGAGTCGTCGGCAGAACGCGACCTGGGCCGGATCATCGATGTGCAGTTCTCGGAACAGGATCACGCTGTGTTGTTCGAGCAGGTCGAGAAGTACTGAGGGTAGCTCGTCATCGGTGAGGAGGCGGTCGACATCGACCCCCATCACCTCCACGCCGACGAGGTCGCCCAGTTTCTTGGTGGCAAGCGTGTGCATGTGGTCTCTCCTCGATGCGCCCGCGTCAACTCGGGACGTTCGGCTGTCGGACGTTGGTGAGCGGGCGGGTGTAGGACGGGTCCGTGGCGCTGCGGGACGGTGCACCGTTGGCGAGGACGTCGGGGACATCAGAGAAGGGAATGTCCATCGACGCAACTATTCCCGACCACTCGATCACGTTGGTACGGAGGGCTATCCGCCACTCCCCGTCGCGGCGTTCCAGCCGGTCGATGTACCGGCCGCCCGCAATCCAATTGCTGTCGTCGACGTTCCGGGCAGCGAACAGGTAGTACGTCTCGGTATGCGCGGTATCGCCGTCGAGATCGCAGGTGTGGTTCAGCAGATTGTGGTGGGTGGCCTTCTGCCCCTGCGCGTGCATCGCGGTGGACCAGTTGTAGAGGTCCACCGGTCCGCCGACGAAACTGCCCGCGGCGATCGTGGCGTCGTTGTGGAAGGCAGAGAGGAAGAGGTCGCGGTCGAAGCGGTCAATTGCCCTGCTGAAGCGGGTCAGCGTATCGAGGATCTCCTGGCGATCCAGAAGGGATTCGAGCTTTGCGATCCTGTCGGGCGCGAGAGATGTCACCGGCGTGCTCATGATGTGCTCCGTTTCAGGGAGGTGGAAGGGGAGGAGGTCGGGGCGACACCGAGCCCTGAACTATCTGATCCGGCGATCGGGGACCAGATGGGTTCGCCGCGGGTCGATCGAAGTGAAGGGATCTTGCGGCCGTCGACATCTGTGACGCCGTACTCGTGCGCCAGTTCGGCGGTGATGAAGGTGCCGCCAGAACGGCTCATGACCGCGGGATCCTGTGCGAGAGCGGCGATGACGCGGCCGGCAAACTCCGGTGAGCAGCCGTTCGCAGGGTAGGTGGCAGCACCGTCCGTCAATCCGGGAATGGCCGCCAGGTTCCGCTCGGCGCGCTCCGTGAAGGTCAGGCCCTGCCAGATCGACACAGATGCCACCTCGTATGGCTGCAACTCGACGGCCATATCCCGTGCCATCCGATCCACCGCGGCCTTGGCCATCCCGAAAAGGACGCCGTAGGTATAGGCGACACCGGTGTACCCGGAGACTGCCACGATGAGTCCTGATTTCTGGGGAGTCATGATCGTGGCGGCATGCCGTGCGGCAACGAAGTTCGACCGCACACCGACATCCACCATTTCCCAGTTCGACAGAGGCTTCACCCAGAACGGTTCGGGATCGGTCAGGTCGTCGGGAAGAGAGAACGCATTGTTGACCAGGATGTCGAGGCGGCCCTGCTCGCGTTCGACGCGCTCGAACAGCGCGGCCACCTGCTCGTCGTTTGCATGATCGACCGTGACCGCAACACCGGTGCCTCCGCGACGATCACACTCCGCTGCGGTATCGCCGACGGTGCCCGGAAGTGGGTGCGAGCCGGGCGTCACCGTACGTCCGGTGACGTAGACCGTGGCGCCGTGCTCCGCGAGCGCCAGGGCGATGCCTTTGCCGATCCCGCGGCTGGCACCGGTGACGACAGCAACTCTGCCCGACAGCGCACCCATCCGAACTCCTCCTGCGTGTTGTCGACTACCTGTGTGTGGCGAGGGGGTCTGCGCCGAAGAACGCCTCACTGTGATCACCGGTGGCCTTTCCGGTGAAGTGTTCGCCGCGAAATGGCGTGCCCATGAGGCCCTGCGACCAATCCACGGACACACCGTCGTCGCGGGACCAGTCGTAGAGCATGGTGCGCTGCGCGATTCGCCACTGGCTGTTGCGCTCCTCGAGACGGTCTAGGTAGCGACCGCCGAGCACCGTGTCGCGCTCTTCGGTTCCCGTGTCGACGCGGTGGTACGCGGTGACATGGGTTTCCGCCAGGGCGGTGTTGCCGTCCAGTTCGATGTGCGTCTGCCCGAGCAGATGCTGGGTGACCAGAACGGCGGGAGACCCCGGCACTACCCACGCGAGGTAGTCGTCGAACGAGCCGGAGAAGATCCCGAAATCGACGATTGCGTCGGGCCAGAACGAAGAACTGACCGCCTTGCGGTCTCGGCGGTCCTCCCCGCGCGCGAGGCGTACGATGCACGCCCGGACTTCGTGATGCGCGAGGAGGAGTACGCCCACGTCGGCGTCACCCATGCTAGCTGCCGTCCTCGGATGTATAGCCGAGAATACTCTTGATCTCGAGGTAGTCGTCGAAGCCGAATTCGCCCCACTCACGACCGTTTCCGCTCTTCTTGTAGCCCCCGAACGGCGCCCCGAAGTCGAACGCGTCATTGATCGCAATGTTTCCGGCGCGGATCCGTCGCGCCACACTTCGGGCCTGTTCGAGGTCCGCGCCCGCGACGAATCCGGCGAGGCCGTACTCGGTGTCGTTCGCTATCTCGAGTGCGTGGTCGATGCTGTCGTAACCCAGAATCGTGAGGACCGGACCGAAGATCTCCTCGCGGGCGATCGTCATGTCGTTCTTGACATCGGCGAACACGGTGGGCCGAACGAAATAGCCGGTGGTTAGGCCGTCGGGCCGGCCGACACCACCGGCCACGAGGTTTGCCCCCTCGTCGATGCCCTTCTGGATGAGACCTTGAACCTTCTCGAACTGCGCCTTCGACACGACGGGGCCGATCGCGGCATCGCCGGTCGGGTCGCCCACGGTCACCTGCGATGCCGCCTCACGCGCTGCGGCGATGGCTTCCTCCATGCGCTCCCCGGGGACCAGCATTCGCGAAGGAGCGCTGCAGGTTTGACCCGAATTCATCATCATCGTCACGACGCCCTTACCGACATTCTCAGCAAAGTCTGCATCGTCGAGGATGATGTTCGGGCCCTTGCCGCCGAGTTCCTGGGTGACTCGCTTGACGCTGCTAGCGGCATGTGCGGCGACGTCGACGCCTGCGCGTGTCGAACCGGTGAACGAGACCATGTCGACATCTCGGTGACCGGAGAGAGCGCGCCCGACGCCGGGTCCGTCGCCCTGGACGAGGTTGAACACTCCGGCGGGAACGCCGGCCTCGTCGAGGATCTCAGCGAAGACCTGGCCGTTGAACGGCGCCTGCTCCGACGGCTTGAGCACCATCGTGCAGCCGGTGGCCAGGGCCGGGAACACTTTCACCGAGATGAGGCTGATCGGCCAGTTCCACGGCGTGATCAGGCCGCATACCCCGATGGGTTCCTTGACGAGGAGGCTGCCGCCGCGCTGCTCCTCGAAGGTGAAGTTGCGGAGAACCTCGATCGCGGTGGTGAGATGCCCGAGGCCGAGGTTCACCTGGAAGCCACTTGCCAATGCGGCGGGTGCGCCCATCTCCTCGGTCAGTGCGGCGGCGATGTCGCTCATGCGACGCTGGTATACGTCGAGGATCTTTTCGAGCAGCTCCAGCCGTTCTTCACGGCTGGTCGCCGACCACGCGGGGAAGGCGTGTCGCGCAGCGGCGACGGCCTTGTCGACGTCCGCCGACGACCCGAGCGACACCGTACCGGCGACCTCTTCGGTGGACGGGTTGATGACCTCAAAGGTGTTCGATTGGGCGGGATCGGTCCACTGTCCGTCGATGTAGAACTTCAGATATTCACGCATGGCTACCCGGTTCTCTCGTCTGGTGCTGTACGAATGTCACTGCTGGCCTTCGGCGTGCCGTGTCACTGCTGGCCTTCGGCGTACCACGTGCGGAATTCGTCGTAGCTCGGCATTTCCTCCGAGTTGGCCTTGGGATCGACGGCGACGTGGATGACGCCTGGCCTACCGCTGGCGTAGGCCCGCTTGATGGCAGGTGCGATGTCTTCATCGCGTTCGACGTACTCGCCGTAGCAGCCGAAGCCTTCGGCGACCTTGTCGAGACGCGTGTCCTTACTCCAATGGACGCCTGTCTCGAGGGAGTCGTGACCGAAAGTGCGCTTGTAGACACCGACTTCGAGACCCCAGGCGTAGTCGACACCGACGACGCAGACGAGGGGCAGACCCACCCGCACGGCGGTTTCAAGTTCAGCGATGTGGAACTGGAACGAGGAGTCGCCGGTGATCAGCATCATCGGGCGCTTACCGCCGTCGGCGACGCCCGCACCGACGGCGTAGGGCAGACCCGTGCCGAGGTGCCCGAAGTTCTGGTTCCACATCACGTCGTGCGGTTTGGCCTGGGAGTACGTCCAGCCGAAGATTGTGGTGGCGCCGCCGTCGCGGACCATGATGCCGTCGGCAGGAAACGCCTTGGTGGCTTCGACGATCAGGCGAGCGGGATGCACGGGGGACATCCCGGACGGTGCAGTCTCGGCGAGTGTGGCGAGCTGTTCGGCCTCCTGCTTGATCCAGCCCGCGAGTTCGGGCGTCGGGGTACGTGGAGAATCCTTCAGCGCGTCGACGAGTTGCGGAACGATTGCTCGCAGATCGCCGACCAACGGGACATCGATCGGGCGGTTGACGCCGATGGATGTCGGATCCTGCTCGATGAGGATCCAGTTGCGGTTGGCTTCGTTGGCGACCCAGTGCCGCCCACGTCCGAAATGGACGGGCTCGCCAAGTTCGGTGCCGATAGCGAGACACAGGTCGGAGTTCACGACAGCATCGATGGATGCTGCGGAGAAACCATACGGGAACGTGCGGTCCTCGAGGCCTTCGATGAAGGACGTGCCGCCGGACGTCTGGATGACCGGGCAGGCCATGAGGTCGGCGAGTTCCTTGACGGACGCGCCCGCCCTGGAGGTGTGCACGCCGTGACCGACGAGGAGAACAGGTTGTTGTGCGGCTCCGATCAATTCGGCTGCTCTGGCGACCAGATCAGCCCCGGCGGTCTGGCCTACGAGGCGGTACTTCTCGGGAGGGAGAACCGGCGGTGCGTCGATCTCCTCGAGGATGACGTTCTGTGGGTACTCGATATAGACCGGCCCGGGGGTGCCGGAGAGCGCCTTACGCAGGCCTTCACGGATGATCTCGTCGGTCTGTTCGGGGTACTCGATGCTTGCGTGGTATTTCACGGAGTTCTCGACGAGTGCCATCTGCTGGACGAACTGGATCCGACCCCGCCGAACGCGCTGTTCGGTGATGCGGGCGCGTTGGCCACCGAGGAAGATCACCGGCGAGTTCTCGACCTTGGCGCACATGATGGCGCCGGACAGATTCGCGAGGCCGGGACCGAGCGTACCGATACAGACGGCGGCCTTGCCGGTCATACGCGAGACGGCCTCCGCCATGAATCCGGCAGACTCTTCGTGGTGGGGCGCCACCACGTTCCAGCCGCGTTCTTCCGCGAGGCGGAACAGATGAACGAAGTTCGGATCCGGAATGCCGAAGAGGGTGTTGATACCTTCGGCTTCGAAGAGATCGAGAATTCGTTCGTAGACCTTAACCGACATGCGCGTTTCCCTCCGTGGCTATCGCAAAGCTTTTCGTGATGTGGTCGACGTGGCCCGACACGGTCGGCAGAATCCACGGGTCCCTCGTATCGCGGATGACCTCGATGTTCTCGGCGACTTCGTCGATCGACCAGGACGGGCGATACACCCCCGGGGTCTCGGCGATGTAGACTCTCGCGACCCGTCCGGCAATGGCAGCGAACATTTCGCCGGTGACCGAACATGATTCGTGTGCCAGCCAGCCGACGACCGGCGCAGCGAGTTCCGGGCCCATGGGTGGATACGCGGACGTGTCGAGGCCTTCGGCGAGTCTGGTCAGCGCAGCGGGAATGATCACGTTGGACCTGATTCCGTGCTCGGCGCCTTCGATCGCGGCTACGTTGGACAGCCCGATCATTCCGGCCTTCGATGCCGCGTAATTGGCGACGTTCGCGTTGCCGTAGATGCCCCCGATCGACGAGGTCAGCACGATCCTGCCGTATCCGGCGTCGCGCATCAGCGGAAATGCTGGGCGGACCACGTGGAACGCGCCGCGCAGGTGGACGTCGAGGACGGCGTCGAAATCCTCGTACGACATTTCCGACAATGACGCGTAGCGGTTGTTGCCCGCATTGTGGATGAGGATGTCGATGCGGCCGTAGTTGTCGAGGGCGGTCTGGATGATCGCCCGGCCACCCTCGGCTGTCGCGACGGACTCGAGGCAAGCCACCGCATCGCCGCCGGCAGCCCGGATCTCCTCGACCACACCGTCTGCCGGACCGGCGTCGAGGTTCTCTCCGTTGATCGCGGCTCCGGAGTCGTTGACCACGACCCTCGCGCCGAGCGATGCGAGCAACAGTGCGTAATCGCGTCCCAGCCCTCGTCCGGCCCCGGTGACGACGGCGACGCGGTCGTCGAATCGGAGTGTCACTTGTCGAGCACCAATCCTTCCAGTTCGCCGGTGTCGCGCCACGCCTGGAGCAGGTCGCTCAGTTCGTAGAAGCCACCCCAGTAGGGTTCGCCCAGGAAGGAACGCCCGTTCGGCTCCCCCTCGCTGTTGTAGTAGCCAGGTGTGCATTCCGAGACGAACCGACTGTTGTCGACCGTGTTGTCGCGGATGGTCTGGACCCAGGCTTCTTCGGCTTCGGCGGTGGGTTCGACGCGGGTGGCCCCCCGGGTCAGCGCTTCGTTCACGATGTAGGCGATGTGATCGGCCTGCTGCTCGAACATCAAGGTGGTGGCGGCAGTCACGCCGCCCTGCACGAATCCCGTAGCGAAATGGTTCGGGAAGCCGTGCGCCATGATGCCGTGCAATGTGCGGAAACCCTTACCCCAGTGGTCGTAGAGCGAGACCCCGTCGCGCCCGGCGAACGGCTTGATGTCGAACTGACGCTCGAGGGAAGTGGTGATCTCGAATCCGCTCGCGAAGACGATGCAGTCGAACTCGTGCTCGACACCGCCGACGATGATGCCCTTCTCGGTGATGCGTTCGACACCCTGTGTGTCGGACACGTCGACGAGGGTGACGTTGGGGCGGTTGAAGGTGGGTAGGTACTCGTCGTTGAACACCGGTCGCTTGCACATGTTGCGGTAGTACGGCTTGAGTTTCTCCGCTGTCTCCGGATCTTCGACGATCGATTCGACCCGCTGACGCAGCCGTTCCATCGCTCGGTAGTCTTCGATCTCCTTGAGTTCCAAGAACTTCTCTGGATCGGCGAGCGCGGCCCAACCGTTCGTCTCGTTGAGCTTCGCGGCGAGGTTCCGGGAGACTTCGGTCCAGCCGTCGCAGATGAGGTCCGGCTCGCCCGGAGTGTAGAACGCGAAAGCGGCGTTGTGGAAGTTTCGCTGTCGGGCGTCGCGCCACCCGGGCTCGAGCGTCTTGACCCATTCCGGGTCGGTCGGATAGTTGGCGCGCTCGAAGATGTACGACGGTGTGCGCTGGAAGACCGTCAGGTGCTTGGCGCCGCGTGCCAAGTGGGGGATGGCCTGAACCGCCGTTGATCCTGTTCCGATGACGGCGATCCGCTTGTCGCCGATCTTGCCCAGGCCGCCGTGGAGATCGCCGCCGGTGTAGTCGTAGTCCCAGCGGGCGGTGTGGAAGGTATGCCCCTTGAATTCTGAAATACCGGGGATACCGGGGAGTTTGGGCTTGTTGTAGGGGCCTTGAGCCATGACGATGAATCGTGCGCGGAGTTCGTCGCCCCGGTTGGTGCTGATCCGCCAGCGCGAAAGGCTCTCATCCCATTGCAGCGACGTGATCAGGGTGTGGAAGAGGGCATGGTCGTAGAGCCCGAACTGCCGGCCGATTCGCTGAGCATGCTCGAAACACTCGTCGCCCTTGGAGAACTTCTCCTTCGGCATGTACCCGGTCTCTTCCAGAAGCGGAAGGTAGCAGTAGGCGTCCGAGTCGATCTGGATGCCCGGGTACCGATTCCAGTACCATACGCCTCCGAAGTCGCCGCCCAATTCCACGATCCGGAAGTCGGTGACACCTGCCTGCCGGAGTCGGTGTGCGGCAATGAGACCGCAGAATCCGCCCCCGAGGATCACCACGTCGATCTCGTCGGTGAGCGGATCCCGAGATGTTACCGGGAGGTGCGGATCCGCGGCATAGAAATCATCGAACCCGTGGCCGGTCTCGATGTACTGCTGCTGGCCGTCCGACCGAAGGCGCTTGTCGCGCTCGAGGAGATACTTCTGTCGTAAGGCTTCCTGATCGACGTCGGATGTCTGCGTAGGCGCGCAGTTCTGCATGTGAGTGTCCTCGGTTGAGGGGGCGGGGTTCACGCGAGGTCGCGTGGAGCCCCGGTACCCATGTAGGTGGCCAGATTGTGATGGAGGCTGACTACGCTGCGTTCCCGGTAAGGGTTGGGAACCGGGCCGGGGAAGCCTCGCGACTTCATCCCCTTCTGCACAGCGGCCATGTTGTCGAAGTCCTGCGGCAGTACGGTGCGCCAGCCCGGGTCGTCCTGCGGGGTGTACTCCCATTCAGTCTCGGGCTCCTCGCCGGGCGGGAACAGTTCGAACACGGCGGCCTCGAAGATGCACTTGTCCGGATCGGAACCGTACGGACGCACGCGATAGCACAACATGTTGTTGGGAGCGTGCCCGATCTGGAAGTTCGGGAAGATCTGCCAGGCGGTACCGGCTTTCGCGACATCCTCCGCCGCGATCGTCGGCCACGTGACACCGCGAGCCTCGTCATCGCGTCGTGCCGACTCGAGCCAGTGTCGCATCACCTGGTCGGGGGGCGTGCCCTCGGGGAGTTCGTCGACGAGGCGGCGCGCGGCCTGCACCAATGTGTTGGTGGTGTTGGTGTTCGCGTTCTCCCAGGTGAAGTTCTGCAGCTGCATTGTCGAGATACGGGCATCGGGTCCGGATCCGACGCGGAGCTTGGCTTGGTTCTCGTCCATCCCCTTCGGCGCGTCGTATCCGATGTTGCTGTGCTTACCCTGGTTTCGGGCCCAGCCGAGGAACGCGCCGAAGTTCATGAATTCGGGGTGCGTGTACGGGACGTGGTAGGTCTCCATGAACGCCTCGATCGCAACTTTCCAGTTGCAGTCGAACACGAGCCATTTCCGCCAGCGGTACCGCATGTTCTCGAGGTGGAACGGATCCAGCAGGGAAGCCGCGGGTTCGAGGTAGTCGCGCAGAGGTTCGCACTCGGGATCCATGTTGACCCAGATCCAGCCACCCCAGGTATCGACGCGGACATCCTTCAGATTCCGCTGCTGCGCCGACAGGCATCCGCGCCAATCCTGTTCCTCGGCGGCGAACGTGTTGGTGCCCTCGAGGTCGTAGCGCCAGCCGTGGAACCCGCACACGAATTGCCGGGCCTGCCCTCGCGTGTCGTGTGCACCGTCCGGGACGTCGACGAGGCTGCGACCGCGGTGTGAACACACGTTGTGGTGGGCGCGGATGGTGTCCTGCGCAGTGCGCACAACGATGATCGAGTCGTCGCAGATGTCGTAGGTGAGGAAATCGCCGACACGAGGAATCTCCTCGACACGGCAGACCTGCTGCCATACCTTGGCCCAGAGTTTGTCCCCTTCTGCCTCGGCATAGTCCTTCGAGAGATACGCCTCGACGCCAAGTGTCATCGGCGTAGAGAACGGCTCAGTTGTCTCGGAAGGTGTTTCATTGATGTTGTCAACCGTGTCGGTCATGTGACTCTCCTCGTGAAACGGGGCTGATTCAGCGAGTGATGGCGGCGCGGAATGTTTCGTCCTTGAGGAACAGAGAGGTGTGATCGGCGCCCATGTGGGTCCATTTGAGGTTCAGACCCCCGTCTACGAGCAGGGTCTGTCCCGTGATGTAGCCCGACAGGTCGGACAACAAGAAGAGAATGGCGCCGGCCTGTTCCTCCGGTGTGCCGCGCCGACCCATCGCGATGGCTCGGCGGTCGCGTTCGGAGTCGTCGTCGACGTACGTGCCGGACGCGGGTGTTGCGGTGACTCCGGGCGCGATGGCGTTGACCCGGATGTTGTCGGTGGCGAGTTCGACCGCCATGGTGCGTGTCGCGGCGACGAGCGCCGCTTTCGCGGTTCCGTATGCGATGTGGAACGGTGCGGTGTTCATGCCGCTGATCGACGAGATCGACACGATCGACCCGGGCAGCGATCGGTCTTTCAGTTCTGCCGCGACCGCCTGACTCATGAAGAACATGGTTTCGAGATTCTGCGTGAACAGCGCGCGCCAGTCCGCCCGCGTCACACGAGTGGCCGGCATCCACGTCGCCGGTGCGGCGCCGCCCGCGACGTTGACGAGTCCGTACAGCGTTCCTTCCGTCCGCCTGACCGTGTCGAGAACGGAGGCGATGCCGTCGTCGGTCGATGCATCCGCCGCTACCGGAACCACGGAAAGACCCTGGGTGCTCAGCGGTTCGATGTACTTGGTGAGGTTCTCCTCGGATCGGCTCACCGCAATGACGGTGGCGCCGGCCTCTGCGACCATCTTGGTCACCGACGTGCCGATACCTCCGCCTGCTGCGCCGGAGACGACGACGATGCGTCCCGCCAGATCGACCGGATTGTTGCTCATCGGAGGATCACTTCCCTTCGCGGATCGCGAGGACACTGCCCTCGGCGTCTGCAGAAATGTAGAGGGTGTCGTCGGGGCCGGCGGTGATTCCGGCGAAGGGGCCCTGCGGTCCGGCGAACGGGATGAGGCCCTTCAACGGCTTTGCGGTGACCCCCTCGGGTGCGCCGACGGGCAGATGTCGTGCGATGACCTGCTGGGCCTTGGTCTCCAGATCGACGCTGATCAGCGTCTTGGCGTCGACATCGACGATGTAGAGCTTGCCGGCGCGTACCAGGATTCCCTGAGGCCGCTCGAGGCCGTCGACGAGGGTGTCGACGCCGGCGCTCGTGACCGAGATGATCCGTCCCGCTCCTGCTTCAGAGGCGAGGAGGGTGCCGTCCGAGGTGAATGCGAGCCCCGTCGGGTCCTGCAGGCCGGAGGCGAGGACCTCAGAGTGTCCGGATCCGACGGAGTGGATCTTTCCGGTGCCGATGTCTGCTACCGCGACGGTTCCGGTAGCGGACACCGACACGCCGTACGCCTGCTCGAGGCCGTCGAACAGGAGTTCGGTCTCCGCTGCTGCGGGCCGGTACCGAGAGACGGTGGTATCGCCGGCGACGATGAATTCGCCGTCGCCGACGGCGGTGATGCCGCGGATGTAGCCGGGCCATCCGGGGTGGAAGAGCATGGCGACGGTGCGGAGTTCGCCGCTGGGCTCGAGTGCGAGCAGGAAGGTTCCGTCGGCGACATAGAGTGTGCCGTCCGTTCCCACGGTCAGGTCCAGCGGCCAGGTCAGTCCGTCTGCCAGGGCAGTGCGCGTCTCTCCGCCGGCGAGGACCTCGGTGATCTGCCCGGTGAAGCTCGAGACGAACAGTCGGTCTCCGATGAAGGTGAGGTTGTCGAGGCCTGACCCGATATCCGCCATGACGGTGCTCGTACCGGTGCGCGGGTCGATACGGAGTACCTGGCCCGAACCCACCTGCGGGGCAACGATGTAGCCCTCGGAGTCGAACTTCAAGGCGACGGGAACGCCGAGGTCGGCCGCGACGCGTTCCGGTTCGCCGCCGTCGGGATCGACCCGCCAGATGTCGTTGGTGCCGAGGGCGGGGTAGTAGAGCTTTCCATCCGGTCCGACTTCGAGTGCGTTGGGTAGCTGCAGACCGTCGACCAGGACTTTCGGTGCGCCGCCGTTGAGGTCGATCTCCATCAGGCGTCCGTCCGGACGGCATTCGTCGACGAAGAGTCGTCCCTGGTGGAAGGTGATGCCGTTGACGCCGGGGAGGTCGTCGCGCAGTACCCGGGTGTGTCCGTCGTCGGAGCGGATGCTGACTCGCCCGTCGTAGTACTCGGTGATGTAGAGCTCCCCGTCGGGGTGGAATGCCAGGTCGTCGGGGGCGACGATGTCGCTGCCCTTCGCGCTGATGGTCTCCACGGTGCCGTTGTCGGGATCGAACGCGCTGATCTGGCTGCCGGCCACCTGCGCGACGTAGATGCGACCGTCTGCGCCGGCCCGGATGCCGTTTGCGCCGAACAGCCGGCTCGGGGGAGTGAGCCTGGTGAGACTCCATCCTTCGGCGAGGTGTGTCGTTGGACCTGTGTAGCGCGACCCTTGCGTCAAGGTAGGTCTCCTCCTTTGTGAGAACAATGATTCGCACTCAGCGAGAACGATGTTTCGCAGCTTCGAGAGCGAGCGGCTCCGATGGGTGGGTCTATGTCCGATTTTCATGGAAGTTTAGTGATTCAAGCCACTCCAGGGTGGTGCCTGGCAGTTAATCACGAACTGGCCAGCGCTACAAGTATTGTTATCCTTGTAAGGATTGAGCTACGCTGATCGGATGTGAAGAGAATCACGTTCTCGTGAGTGTGCGCCCCTCGGGGTGGGCAGGCAAGGGGCCGGCGTGCACCGGAAGGGCCGGGCTCGGTCAGGATGTCGAGCCCGGCCCTTCTCAGGGTCGGTGTGGGGTGAGGTGCTCCGGAATCAGCTACGCGGGCGTTGGCGTGCGGGGAACGTGTTGCGCGTCATTGCCGCCGACGCATTGACGATGGTGTCGCCGAAACGGTCGAGGACGAGCACCTGGGTGGCAGCGAGGTGGGAGCGGGCGAGTCGTTCGGCTTCGGCCACCCGACCGTCGGCGATTTCCTTGACGATGCGACGGTGTGCGTGCACGGCGTCTTCGGCCTTGCCTTCGGATGGGTACTCGCCGCGGCGCGTGAGCGCTTCGGCCCAGGCTTCTTCTTGTGCTGACCACAGGGCGACATAACTGCGCACCGCGTAGCGAATCGTGGCGTTCGGCGTGAACGAGACGATCAGATCATGAAATTCGCGGGCCGCCTGGGTGAATGCGACTCCGTCGCCGACGAGTTCGGCGGAGGCGTCGATGGACGCGGTGAGGGCCGGGACGACGATCTCGGCGCGGTCCGGGCGTCTTGCGCACTCGGTGACGCACAGCGGCTCGAGCAGCTGCAGACCGGCGGCGAGATCCTCGAGTGTGACCCGGCCTGCCTGAAGGGAGAGCCCGAGATGGTATGCGGCGGAGAACTCATCGGGGCGATGCACGTCAGCGCCTCCGACGTTGCCTCGACGGACCGTGACGAGTCCTTCGGTTTCCAGGATGCGGAGGGCTTCTCGCACCGACGGGTAGCTGACACCGAAGTCCTTGACCAATTGGTCCTGGGTGGGCAGTCGGTAGTCGTCATGGGCGAGAATGTTGTCGCGTAATTCGTCGGCGACGGTTTCGGCGATACGGCGCTGTGGCACTCGGCCACGCCGCGGGGTCGTCAAGAAACTCGCCTTTCACGCATGGGTGCAGTCTAGCGACGGACGGTCTTTTCTTCCAAGTATTGTGAGGTTTCAAAGTCGCAAGCATTGCTATCCTTGTGATGATTGACGTAATGTCCGGGCATGGATTTCACGATGGGTGGTGCCGCCCCGGAACTCCGGAGCGAGCTCCGCCGGCTGGTGCATGAGCACGTCCCCCCGCATTTCCTCGGGGCATTCACCGACGACCCGAGTGATCTCGAAGCAGCGCAGGAATTCTGTCGACTCCTCGCTGACAGTGGACTGCTCTGCATGACGTGGCCCGAGGAATTCGGAGGCCGCGGTGCGTCGATCTGGGAGCAAACAGTGGTGCGGGAGGAAATGTGGGCGCACCATGAACCCCGCGGCGCGCAGTACATGGGTGTCAACTGGGTGGGTCCCACGATCATGCGTCATGGGACCACCGAACAACAGGACGCACACCTCCCGCCCATCGCGCGCGGCGAAGTCATCTGGTGTCAAGGATTCAGCGAACCCGAAGCAGGTTCTGATCTCGCCTCGTTGCGTACCGCGGCGCGCCGGGACGGTGACGACTGGGTCATCTCTGGGCAGAAGATCTGGACGTCCTATGCCACGATGGCGCAATGGTGCTTCCTGCTTGCCCGCACCTCCACTCACGGCCGGAAGCAGCAGGGGCTCACAGTTTTTCTCGTACCGATGTCGGATCCGGCCATCGAGGTCCGGCCGATTCGGGCAATGCTCGGTCCGCATCACCTCAACGAAGTCTTCTTCAACGACCTTCGCGTCAGCGATGCCGATGTTCTCGGAACCGTCGACGAGGGGTGGACGGTGGTGCAGGAGGTGCTCGCATACGAGCGCGTCGGCATCGCTCGATACGCCCGCTGTGAGCGCTTGCTGCAGGCCGCCCCGTCGGTCCTCGGCGCACGATGGGACGACTTACCGGGCGAGCTGAAGGCGCGCTGGACGCGGATGCTCACACACTGCCGGCGCGCACGGCTGCTTGCGTACAGGGTGGTGTCGATGCAGAGCGGAGGCGCCGTTCAGCCCGGCGACGCCGCGGCATACCGGATCGCGGTGACCACTCTCGATCAGGACAGCGCCGAGGTCCTCACCGAGATCGCCGCGTATGCGACACCACCGATCGCCGACACCGACGATTTCGATGACGACACCGCAAGGTGGTTCCGCCGCGCGGTCGAAGACCACTGGCGCTATTCACAGGCTGCCACTGTCGCCTCCGGCAGTATCGAGATGCAGCGAATTCTCTTGGCCCGAGCACTTCTCGCGACATGATGAACATGGCGGAATGATGAACACTGAACTGAGCAAGGAAGCAACCTCGTACGGACGCGAGGTGCTTCGAGCGTTGGACGTTGCAGGGGGCGATGATCTCGCCCAGCTGATCGAAAGCGACCCCGATCGGCGCGGTAACATCGTCGAGCCGGTGCTCGGTGAACTCGGCGCCTGGGAGCTCGACCCCCGCGGAGATGCCGACGAGCTGGAAGCTGCGGCCGCGCTGTGTCGCAGCGTCGGGTTCTGGGCCGTACCGTACCCGGTAGCAGAGAGACTCGCCCGACCGAGCGATCTCGACGTCGACGGCCTGGTCGTCGTGGACGAAACCGACCCGAAGGCGTCCATCGCGTGCCTCGATCTCCGGTGGGCCGCGGTCACCGTCGGCGGGCGGCGCAGTGTCGCTTACGCGCGGCCGCCGAGCACGCCGCCGCGCATGTCGGCGTTCGCCGCGCAACTCGATCTCCGCTCGATCGACGAGGACGGCACGAAGGATCTTGCCCTCGCTTTGACGTTGCCGTGCTGGACGCTACTCGGAATGCTCGACCGAGCAATGGACCTGACCCGTACGCACGTTCTCTTGCGCGAACAGTTCAGTGCGCCTCTCGCCACACTGCAAGGGGTCCAATTCCAGCTCACCGAGGCGGAAGTCGAACGCACCGGGCTGGACGCGCTCGCCAAGTACACACTGTGGAGTATCCAAGCGGGCAACGACGAAGCCGTCGACGATGCACTTGCGCTCCGGTTGGCAGCCGTCGAAGCGGCGCAGATCGTATTCCGGGTCGCGCACCAACTGCACGGAGCCAGCGGATTCTGCGACGAGACCACGGTGTCCTGGATTTCCCGCTACAGCATTCCACTGCGCCGAATCCCGTGGGGCCCGTCCGGAACCGTGGACGCTCTGGCCGCGCGGATCGACCGACGCGGACTCACGGGGCTGTTCTCCGACGCACCGGAGAAGGCGGTGCTGTGAAATACGAACTCCCGGGTGCGCTCACCGTCGAGTGCGACGGCCCCGTTCGCATCGTGACCATCAACCGTCCCGACGAACTCAATGCCGTCGACAAGGAACTGCACTGGGCACTTGCGCACGTATGGCGGCAACTCGCTGCGGACTCCGATGCCGCCGCGGTGATCCTCACCGGGGCGGGCCGGGCATTCAGTGCGGGCGGCGACCTGGACTGGATCACCTCCTTCCTCGACGATCCGGTCGCGCGCGACGAGAGCGTGAGGGAAGGCGCTGAGATCATCGATGAGATGCTCCGCTTTTCGCTGCCCGTAGTCGCCGCCGTCAACGGACCCGCGGTCGGTCTCGGCTGCAGTGTCGCACTGCTCTCCGACGTGGTCCTCATGTCGGAGAAGGCGTACCTGGCCGACCCGCACGTTGCCGTAGGGCTCGTCGCGGGCGACGGGGGCGCGGCCTTCTGGCCGCTGCTCACCCCCATCCTGCGCTCGCGGGAATACCTCTACACCGGCGATAGGATTCCGGCGAGCACAGCGGTCGAGTTCGGCTTGGCTACGCGCGTCACCGCGCCCGACGACCTGCTGCCCGAGGCGCGGCGCCTCGCCGAACGGTTCGCCGCGCAACCCGCACAGGCGTTGCGCAGTACCAAGCGTGTGGTCAACATGTATCTGTCCCAGGCCCTCGGCGGCCCGCTGCAAGCCGGATTCGCGGCGGAGGTGGCGACCATGCAGTCCGCCGAGCATCGGGACCGGCTGCTCGCCCTCCGGGGGAGTGCGGTGAACCGGGAGAATACGGTGACGAAGACTGTGCCGAGGAAGAAGGGTGCAGGTCTGTGAGCGCCGCGACAAGTATCGGGGGGTCCGCGCTCGAGGAATTCCGGAGCTCGGTCCGCGGCTGGTGCCGCGAGCACATCCCCGGAGACTGGCGCCGGGCCCAAACCGGCGTGTCCGACGACGAATTCGTCCGCTTCCAGAAATCCTGGTTTCAGGAGCTACGCATGGCCGGCTTCGCCGTGCCGCACTGGCCGAAAGAATGGGACGGCGGCATGTCCGTCGCCGAACAGGTTGTGCTCTATCAGGAACTCGCCGCCCACGACGCACCTAGGCTGGTACTGCCCTTCGTCTCGATCCACCACGCCGCATCGACGCTTCTTGCCGCCGGCACCGACGAGCAGCGGAACCGCCACCTCCCCGCGATCCTCGACGGTGAGATCTGGTGCCAAGGTTTCTCCGAGCCCGGCGCGGGATCCGACATGGCGGCACTCGCGACTACCGCCCGCAAGGACGGCGACGTCTACATCGTCAACGGTCAGAAACTGTGGGCCAGTGGCGCGTTGTACGCCGACTGGTGCCTGCTGCTGGCCCGCACCGATCCCGACGCCCCGAAACGCAAGGGCATCTCGTACTTCCTGATGGATATGCGCACCCCCGGAATCGACGTGCGGCCGATCACACAGGCAACCGGTGATTCGCATTTCTGCGAGATCTTCCTGAACGAGGTCCCCATCCCGGCGAAGAACCTCGTCGGACCCGAGAACGAAGGCTGGCGGGTCGCGCAGGAAACACTCGGAGCCGAGCGGGGGATGACCATGCTCGAGCTCACCGAGCGACTGAGTTACGGCGGATTTCGCCGGCTCGTCGACCTGTGCACCCGGCCGGGCCGAGAGGGGGCGATTCTGCTCGACGACACACGTGTCGCAGACCGGCTCGCTACGCTCGAGATCGAGCTCACCGGGTTGCGCGCAGTGGTGTCGGATTTCGTCGCCGACGATCTGCCCGGGCCGGCGGACGCATCGATCGTCAAGCTCTACTACAGCGAACTCCTCCAACGGATGACCGATTTCGGGGCCGAGATCGCTGGTCTCGCCGCCCACACCGATGTGCGGAAGCCTCAGTCCAGCGGATGGGAGTCGGGTGCATGGATGCTCGATTTCCTCGGCTCGTGGGAGTGGACGATTCCGGGCGGAACCAGCGAGATCCAGCGCACTATCATAGGGGAACGTGGCCTCGGTCTGCCCCGCGAGCCGACGGGACAGCGATGACCGATGCACTCATAGACCTGTCCGAGTTCCACGACGAACTGCGGACGGTAGCTCGGGTACTGCTGGAACGATCAGGGCACGATGTGCCGGTCGATTGGGAGTCGATCAGCACGTCGGGATGGCTCGGCCTCGAAGTGCCGGCTGAATTCGACGGTGCGGACGGAACTTTCGCCGAGGTTGCCGTGATCCTCCGAGAGATCGGACGCGCGGCCGCGCGAGGACCGTACCCGGCGGTTGCGTCACTCGCCGTGGCGGCGCTCGAACTCCTGGAACCCTGCCCGGATCGTGATCTCTTGCTACGCGACACGACCTCGGGAGACGCAGTTCCGATATTCGCTCTCGGAGGGGAGAGTTCCGGTCGGTCGGAGTTCGACTTGGTCATCGCCCCGCAGGAAACAACCCTCCGGGGCGTAGCGAGGTTCGTGGTCGACGTTCCCTGTGCAGATCGACTTCTGGTACCGGCGCAGGTATCCGATGGCACGATCGCCGTCGTCGATCTCGACCCGCGAGCACCCGGACTCGTGGTGACCGAACAGCCGGTCGTGGACGCGACACGCAGTCTCGGGACCGTGCTCGCCGAAGGTGTGACGATCCCGCCGGAGTCGGTGTGGCGCTTTCGCGACGATCCGCAGCGCGCCCTGGGGTTACTGCACGATCGTGCTGCTGTGGCTATGGCCTGCGACAGTCTCGGTTCGAGCGAAGCGATGCTCGACGCTACCGTTGCCTACGTCGGGATGCGCGAACAGTTCGGACGCAAGATCGGTTCGTTTCAGGCGGTCAAGCACGCATGTGCCGACATGCTGGTCCAGGTGACGGTGGCCCGACGACTCGTCGACGCAGCGGTGCAGAGCTTGGCGTCCGGAGACCCGGAGGCAGCGACAGCGGCTGCGATGGCAAAGTCCTACAGCTGTGCAGCGGCCGTCGAGATCGCCGGTAAGGCCATGCAAATGCACGGGGGGATGGGATACACGTGGGAGAGCGGCATCCACGTATATCTCAAGCGCGCGACCCTGAATCGTTCGTTGTTCGGCTCACCTGCAGTGCACCGGGCGTACCTCGCGCAGCGGTACCGGTCCGGCTTCTGAAACGAACACCAGAAGAGAGGTCCTGTACGCGCTGTCGGCGGGTACAGGACCTCTTGTTCAAGCGGGCGATTGTGTCTGGAGACGCCGGACGGCGAGCTCCTTGATGTCGCTCGACTTGATCTTCGCAGTACCGGTGAGTCTGATCTCTTCGTTGTCGAAGAACAGCACTTCCCGCGGAACCTTGTAGCTGGCGAGATGCTCGCGTAGGTACCCACGAATCCCGTCGACATCGAGAGTCGCACCCGAATGCGCCACGATGCACGAAACGACGACCTCTCCGAGCGTGTCGTGGGGGACGCCGACGGTGCGGGCGACCTTGACACCGGGGTGCGCGATGAGCGCCTCGTCGACTTCGAGGGGCGAGACGTTCGCGCCACCGGTCTTGATGATGTCGGTGAGTCGGCCCTCCCAATAGAGGCGGTCGGCGGCGTCGACGTAGCCGCCGTCGCCGGTGTGGAAGAATCCGTGTTCGTCGACCGTTTCGCTGAGCGGAATGCCGACGTACCCGAGCATCAACGTCGGTCCCTTGACGCAGATCTCGCCCCGATCGCCTCGAGGAACGATCTGGCCGGTCACCGGGTCGACGATGCGGATCGTCATGCCGGGTAGTGGTTTTCCGCTGCTTCCGGCAGTCACGTCCGGTGGGGTGTTGGCCGGATAGCATGTACTGATCGTGAAGGTTTCGGTGTTTCCGTAGGCATGGCCCGGTTCGTGCCACTCGTCGGTCACCGTGGGGTGACGTGCGACCGGAGTGTTGAAGTCGACGTAATGGAGGCTGCTCAGATCCGCCGTGTCCCAGTTCGGTGCACCGACGAGTTGAGCCCATTGGTGGGGCCAGGCGAACGGGAAGTTCACCCGTTCCTTCTCGATGAGTTCGAGAGCTTCACCTGGGTCGAAGGTCTGTTGCAGGACCAGAGACCCACCGCTGGCAAGGGTGCTCCCGAGTGCCATCGCGAAATTGCCCGACCAGAAGTAGCCGTTCGCCGTCCAGCATCGAATGTTCAGGTCCGGTGAGAACCCATACATCCGACGGAATCGCCACAGCTGAATGGACACGCCGCGATGCGCGCTCAGAATGCCCTTCGGTTTGCTGGTCGAGCCGGAGGAGAAGAACAGCACGGCCACATCGCTGGGTTGTATTGCCGCGGCGGACGCTTCCACCAATTCGCGCGGCTGGGAGTCGCCGTGAGCAAGGAACTCGTCCCATGACTCGATCGATACGGACTCGAGCGACTCGCCATCGGCCTTCTTGCCGACCATCGCCACGTGACGAAGGAAGGGGTACTTCGCCGACTGCAGCCCCGACGATGCGGCGGCACTGATCTGTGGTTCCAGATCGGTGAGGGTCGCGGCGAAGTCGGTCTTGAGGACGCTGCGCTCGAACAACAGGATCTCCACACCCGAGGTCTCGAGCATGTAGTCGAGTTCCGACGGGGTCGAGAACGTGCTCAGAGTGACCGCGACGCCGCCCGCCAGAGATGCGCCGAAGACGGCTGTGATCCACTCCGGGCGGTTCGTCATCAGCACGCCTACGCGACCGTCCTTCGCGAGGCCGAGTCCTCGCAGTGACCGAGCGACGTCGATTGCCCGGTCCCACAGTTCGGTGTACGTCCATCGGGTCACTCCGTCGGCGTCGTGCAGCACGAGCGCTTCGCGATCGCCGTACACTTCGGTCACCTCGCGCAGGAAGCCGGGCAAGGTGAGTGTTCCGAGTCCGGGTTCGTCGGTCAGCGGTGGACCAGACACGATCGAAACAGAGTCTTCCGTGTCTACCTTCGTCTCAGTACTCATGGATGACTTCCTGTTGTGTGCTGGGCCGCTACAGCGGCAGTTCGACCTCGGCCAGGGAAGACACGAGCACGGTGCCGTCCTGGTTGGTCAGGCGGAGCTTGACCTGTGCCAGCGGTACGCCCCAGGTGGAAAGGGGTTCCTTGCCGACGATCTCGGCGTCGAAGTACGTGACATCTCCTTCGAACGCAGGCCCGCGGAAATCCGACTTGATGTGGCGCACCATGCCGTCGAGACCGGCCCAGTTGGCGAGATAGTCGGTGCACCACGCGCCCATGGTCGCGCCGTAACCGTAGGCGCGCGCCATGCCGACCTCGCCTGCCTTGTCCTCGTCGATGTGCCCCCGGGACGGGCCGACGTAGAGTCCGTCTCGTTTACGCGGATCGATCTTGGCGCCTTCCTCGTCGAAGCCGAAACCTTCGACCCAACCCGGATCCTGGTAAACCCACGGATCTTCGATGCCTTCGGGTGCCACCCACTCGAACGTGCCCCAGATGTTGAAGAGGAATGCACGGTACTCGGTGGTGAACGAGGCGATGGTGTGGGGCCCGAGGACCCGCCGGGGCAGTGTGTCGCCGATCTTCACCTCGTCGAAGCGTGGGGAGATTCCGGAACGGGTCGTCAAGAGCCATTCGTAGCGGAGGTTCTCGATCTCGACCAACTCGGCGTTGGTCCATTTCTTCTTCTCGCCGAGCTGGTTCTCGTACATTCCGCGTTTGGTGGCCTCGGCCGAGAGGTATCGGATCGCCGTGGACCGCTCCTTGGCGACGAGGACACCGTTCTGGTTCTTGTGGATGGTGTCGCCGCGCGAGAACATGGTGGGGCCGGCGAACTTGGTCTCCGCGACTTTGTAGTCGTGGAAGCGGCGCTCCTGGAACAACTTGTCGCCGGGGCGGACCGGGCAGCCGTAGAACCACCATTCTTCGCCGCCGAAGATGAGATGGCTCTCCGGGATGCGTCCTACACATGCCGGCGCCGCGCCGTGGCCGTAATCCAATGCGACGGCGATCGACTGCGGGGCGATGATGCCGCCGTATCGCGAAGTACGTGCGAATTCGTGATCCCAGTGGATGGGGTTGGGGTTGTCCATCGCCATGACCCATCGACGGATGTCGGAGGTGCTGCACGGATCCCAGAGCTGCCCGCCACCGATAGGCTTTCCGACGCGATGGTCGACGTCGGACAGATCGAGTTCGGCGCCGCTGGTGTCTTCGGCCTTCTTTGTCACTGGGTTGCTCCTGTTATCGATTGACGTCGACGACGATGCGGCCGCGCACCGTGCCGTCCATGAGCTGGCTCGCCGCGGTGATCGCTTCGTCCAGCGGCACTTCCTGGGTAATCGTCTCGAGTGTGCTCGGGTCGAGGTCGCGGGACAGGCGGTCCCACGCGGTGAGGCGCCGCTCTCGTGGCGCCATCACGCTGTCGATTCCGAGCAGTGAGATGCCGCGAAGGATGAAGGGTGCCACCGAGGCCGGGAAATCCATGCCCTGCGCCAAGCCGCACGCAGCAACCGCACCGCCGTAGCGGGTCTGCGCGCACGCGTTGGCGAGGGTGTGGCTGCCTGCGGTATCGACCACCCCCGCCCACCGCTCCTTCTGCATGGGCTTCCCGGCCGAGGAGAGCTCGGCGCGGTCGATGACGGTGGCGGCACCGAGTTGCTGCAGGTAGTCGGCCTCGGCGGTCTTGCCGGTCGCTGCGGCCACCGTGAACCCGGCCTTCGTCAACAAAGCGATCGCCACGCTCCCGACACCACCCGTCGCACCGGTGACCAGGATTTCGCCCTGATCGGGCGCGACGCCGAAGTTCACCAGGGCATCCACACACAGGCTCGCCGTGTACCCCGCCGTGCCGATCGCCATCGCCTGGCGCGCACTGAACGCGTCGGGCAAGGGAATCAGCCAGTCGCCCTTCAGGCGTGCCTTCTGGGCGAATCCGCCCCAGTGGGTCTCGCCGACACCCCAGCCGTTGAGGACCACGCGGTCGCCGGTCTTCCACTCCGGGTGTGAGCTGTCGGAGACGATGCCTGCCACGTCGATACCCGGAACCATCGGAAATCTGCGCACCACAGGAGATTTACCGGTGATGGCCAGCGCATCCTTGTAATTTAGAGTGGAATACTCCACGTCGACGGTGACGTCCCCCTCGGGGAGGGTCGATTCGTCGATGCTCGTGCGCGTCACCGTCTGGCCGGTTTCGCCCTTCTCGATTACCACTGCCGCAAACATCAGAAACCGAAGTCCTTCCTCAGCCCACACGGGCACGTACGGAGGTTGCGCTCGGTTCGCACGCTACTTCAATCCTTACAAGGATGGCAATACTTGAATATCGAGCCGTGAATGGTGATACTTCCTGTGATCGACGTCACGACCATATGTCTCGATTATCCGGTGCGACGCCATTCTTCTGAGAGGCCATGATGTTTCGACACAGACGTGTACTGTCTGCAGCTGCGGCTGCGTTTGCCGCAGCTCTTCTCCTGAGCGCGTGCGGCGGCTCGGGTACCGATGGCTCGAGCGAGCAGATCGAATCGGGAGACCCGGTCGCGGGAGGTGCGCTCGAGGTACTCCAGACCGGTGAACCACGGTCGCTCGATCCCGCGGCGCTGACCAATTACTGGGCCTTCCAGCCCACGCTCGGAAACGCGCTGTACGGCACGTTGATGGTCAATGATGTCGAAAGCCTCGAGATCGACTACAGGATGGCCACCGAATTCTCGAGTGAAGACGGCGGCAAGACATTCACCCTGAGGCTTCAGCCCGACCTCGCCTTCACCGACGGCACACCACTCGACGCTGCCGCCGTGAAATACAACTGGGATCGCTTGGCCGACCCGACGCTGGGATCGACCTCGGGACGATGGGCTGCGCAGATCGAAGAGACACGCGTCGAGGATCCGTCCACACTCATCGTCACCATGCGGTCCGAGAACCCCCACTACGCGCAGGCCGTCGTCGGGAGTTCGTTGAACTGGATCGCATCCCCCGCAGCCCTCGAGCAGGGTCAGGCCGCATTCGACGAGAACCCCATCGGTGCAGGACCGTTCATGCTGGAATCGTGGTCACGCCAGGATGCGGTGCGCCTCACCAAGAACCCGGACTTCTGGGATGCGCCGAAACCATACCTGGACAGCCTCACCATTCGCTCGGTGAGCGATACCAACCAGCGTGTGAACGCTATGACCACCGGCGCAGCCGATCTTGCGTCGGAGACCAACTGGGAAAGCATGAACAAGCTCGAGGACGCGGGCCTGAACACCGAGGTCGTGGAGACCGGTGGGGGACAGTTGATGGGGATGAACTTCCGGCGCACCCCGTTCGACGACGAGCGTGCGCGGCGCGCAGTGTCGCTCGCCCTGGATCTCGATGCGATCAACACAGTGGTCTACAACGGCATGGGCGAGGTCCCCGAGACGCTCTTTGCGGAAGGCTCGCAGTTCTTCGCGGACATTCCGCTGAAAGAGACCGACCCCGAAGCAGCACAGGAACTGTTCGACGAGCTCGCCGCAGAGGGGGATCCGGTGTCGTTCACGTTCTTGGCGTACCCGACGACCGAGAGCCGAACCCTCGGTGAGGCGGTCCAGGCGCAGCTCAGCGCGTTCGACAACGTAGAAGTGCAGGTTGACGTCGCTGACTATGCGCAGGCTGCGGCGCGGACGGTAGATCACGACTTCGACATGACGATTTCGTCGGCGATCATCCAGGACCCGGACACCCCGCTGTGGCTCGCATTCCACAGTGACTCGTCCGGGAACGTGGTGGGTGTGTCCGATCCGGAACTCGACGCGGCGCTCGATGCCGGCCGGATCTCGGAAGACTCCGAGGCACGCACCTCCGCCTATGCCACTGCCCAGGAACGCTTGACCGAATTGACCCCGGGTGTGTGGTATTACCGCGCGGTTCCGGGGGTGGTGTGGGCCGACCACGTGCACGGAGTCGAGATGTACGCGCTCGGGTCGCCGCTGCCCGAGGAAATCTGGGTCACCGAATAGCTCACGGCCGTAGCGACGGCTGAGGTGATTCCCGCGATCACCCCAGCCATCCGCGCGTGTTGCTGCGGGAGCGGGAAGCAGACAGGCGCGCGGGAACGTCCGGATCGGAGGCGCTATCGCGCCGTCCAGCCGCCATCGACCACGATGGTCTGGCCCGTGACATAGCTTCCCGAGTCGCCGGCCAGCCATACGACGGCACCGACGATGTCGTCGGGCGTGCCCTCTTTCGGGAGCGGGGTGTTGCGGCGCAGATACTCGGCCGCGCGTTCACTCTCGTAGAGGGGGCCCGTGATCTCGCTGCGGAAGAACCCCGGCGCCACCGTGTTGACGCGGATCGAATGCCGCGCCCACTGCACGGCCAACTCGGCGGTCAGGCCGGACAGTCCGAGTTTGCTGGCTGCATAGGATGCTTGGGGGATTCCGGGGACACCCACGCGACCACTGATCGACGAGATGTTGATGATCGCGCCTCGACCGACGGTGCGCATGTGTGGGAACACGTCCTGGGCGAGGCGGAACGGCGCGAGCAGATTGAGGTCCATGGTGCGCCGGATCGCGTCGAGCGGCTCGTCCTCGGCTCGCTCCTCGGTGAACATGCTGCCCGCGCCGTTGACGAGGATCTCCGGTGGGCCGAGCAGTTCGGCCACGGCCGGGACGACGCTGCCGACCTGATCGAGATCCGACAGGTCGCACGCGAGTGCGACGCCCCCGATCCGCTCGGCGAGCTCCTCGAGCCGATCCTTTCGCCGGGCCACCACGGCAACCCGGGCGCCGAGGGATGCAAGAGCTTCGGCTACCGCCGCGCCGAGACCGGATGACGCACCGGTCACGATGGCAACTCGCCCTTCGAGGCCGAACATGCGTGCGGCGGCATCGCGGTTGAACGCCACGGAGGTCTCCTTCGTTTCGGATGCCTGACGAATTCTTGCAGAAGGCACTGGTGAGAGCCGATCCTCAGATCGCGGCGGAACGACGATGCGCCTCGACGAGTTCGGGGAGCCCGGCACGCTGGATCTTGCCCATCGCGTTGATCGGAAGCGCATCGACCCTCGTCCAGACCTCCGGCACCTTGAACGGCGAGAGCTCACGCCGGCAGAGCTCGGCGAGGGCATCGAAGTCGGGTTGCTCGACCGGGCTTTCGATCACCGCGGCGACCCGTTGCCCGAGCCGGTCGTCGGGGATCGGATATACCGCGACCTTGGTGACATCCGGGTGGGTGCCGATGACCCGCTCGACCTCGAGCGGGTACACGTTGGCGCCGCCCCGGATGATGACGAGCTTCTTGCGGTCGAGCACGGACAGCCTGCCGTGCTCGTCGACAGCTCCGATATCGCCCGTGGGAATGGGACCTGGCTCGGGTGGCCGGATGACACCGTTTTCCAGATATCCGAGCATCGGCGTCCACAGATGGGCCCACGGGCCGGCGCTCGCCCCGGTCAGCCTCAACTCGCCCAGCGCGCCAGGTGGGAGGCGGTTGCCTGCGTCATCGTAGGATGCGACGTCGAGGTGGGGGAGGACTATGCCGCTGGACCGGGACTGCCACTGGTCGCCCACCGGATCGATCGACACGACGGTCGGTGCCTCGGTCAGGCCGTAGGTGACGCGGGGATCGAGGCGGTGTGCCTCGATGAATGCGCGGCGCAATGCATCGGGGGTGTCGCTGCCGCCGCTCCAGACCTCCTGCAGGGAACCGAGGTCGAGATCGGGGCGCGCGGCGAGGTCGTAGATCTGGGCGGGGGCTCCGTTCCACACGGTCACCTTACGTGTGGTGATCCATTCGGCGACGCCCTCGAGATCCCGCCGGTTCATGACGACGGCGCACCCGCCGGCCTGTGCCGTGAGCAGAGTGGACAGCACCATGAGGTTGAGGATCGTGAACGGGAAGCTGTCGCCCTTACGCAGATCCGGGCCGTATCCCCGGGTGGCGACGAGGACCGCACCCGGAAGCAGGAGATTGCGCTGGCTGTGGACCACTGCCTTGGGCTTTCCGGACGTGCCACTCGTGAAGGCGATTCCAGCGGCTGCATCGATGTCGTGCTCGAGCGCGGGCGCATCGTCCCCGCGGACGAGCAGTTCGGCCCACCCCTGTGGATCTACTCGGTCGGGCGTACTGAGCTTGCACTGGTCGCCAGCGAGGACCACCGCCGGTGTGCACAGGTCGTGGAGGTACTGCTGTTCGGCGGCGGGGAGGGCCTCGCCGATGCCGGCCCACACGGCTCCGATTCGTTGGGTGCCGTGGAAGGCCGCGACGATGTCCAGATCGTTGGGGAGGCATGCCGCGACCCGATCTCCGGGGCGCACCCCGAGCGACCACAGGGCGCCGGCGGCGCGGCGGGCCTGGTCGTCGAGATCCGAGTACGACCAGATGCCCGAGGCGGCTTCGACGGCGGGCGCATCCGGGCGCTCGGCGAGCGCGGCATCGAGGACTCTGTCGATCGTTCCCGGGATGGCGTTGTATTCGTCCACCCACCAGTCATACCACTATCCTTGTAAAGATTCATCTGATAGTTTGGCGCCCACCCGGACGGATACCTATCCGGGACCAGCCGACCCGACGCTGCGAGGTTCTGCCGATGAAACATCCAGGTCCCCTGTCCGGAGTGCGTGTCGTCGATCTCACGGCGATGGTGATGGGTCCCTACTGCACGCAGATCATGGCCGACATGGGAGCCGACGTCGTCAAGGTCGAGCCGCCCGCCGGTGACAACACCCGGTATATCTCGGTTGGCCCGGAACCGGGCATGGGTGGCGTGTTCGTCAATGTCAACCGGGGTAAACGCAGCGTCGTCCTCGACCTTCGATCCGACGAGGGCGTAGCAGCCCTGCGCGAACTCATCGCCGACGCCGACGTGTTCATCCACTCGATGCGCGCTACCGCGATCGCCCATCTCGGTTTCGGGTACCGCGAGGTGGCGGCGCTGAACCCGTCGATCGTGTACACGAATTGCTACGGATACGGCCGCGGCGGGCCCGATTCGAACCTCACCGCCTACGACGACACCATCCAGGCCGAATGCGGACTGCCCTCCGTGCAGGAGCAGTTGACGGGCGAATCCGGCTACGTCGGCACCATCATCGCCGACAAGGTCGCCGGACTGACCGCCCTGTACGCCACCATGATGGCGCTGTTCCACCGTGAACGGACAGGGGAGGGCCAAGAGGTCGAGGTCGCCATGTTCGAGACCATGGCGGCCTTCATGCTCGTCGAACACGGTAATGGGGCGATGTTCACGCCACCGCTGGGGCCGGCGGTGTATCCCCGCGTGGTGGCGCCCAACCGGAAGCCGTACCGCACCAAGGACGGTCGGATCGCAGCGCTTGTCTACAACGACAAGCAGTGGGCCTCGTTCGTCGATGCTGTGAAACCACCCTGGGCCGGAGAACATTTCGCAACGCTCGCTCAGCGAGCCGCACGCATCGACGAGGTCTACCGGCTACTCGGCGACACGTTCCTCGAACGCACAACCCAGGAATGGTTGGATCTCCTTCGCTCCCATGACATCCCGGCGGCACCCGTCCGAACGCTCGACGAGCTGTTCGAGAACCCGCACCTCGAGGAAGTCGGCTTCTTCGACGAGGTCGAATCACCGTACGGCACCGTGCGATTCCCCGGGATCCCCGCGTGGTTCTCACACACGCCCGGACGTATCTCGGGGCCCGCACCCAGGCTGGGAGCACACACCGACGAGATCATCGATGGCCTGAGTGTCCACGCGGCGGCACACTGCGAGACTGCCGAGCGTGGCGAATGAACGTCCTTACCGCGCCGGACATCGATGTCCGGGAGTTCCTGCGCCCCGGCGACCGCATCGTCATCGGGCAGGCCTGCGGCGAACCCACCACCCTCATCGAAGCCCTGATCGCCCAGGGCCACGGCATCGGCGCCCTCACGGCGTTCGTCGCGACCAGTTTCTCCGGGATCTTCGCCCCGGAGACGGCAGACAGCTTCAGGCTGTCGAGCATGGGCGCGATCGGCTCCCTGCGGTCGATGACGAAAGCGCACTGCCTCGATGTCATTCCGTGCCACGTCAGCCAGGTCGGGCCGATGATCGAGGCCGGGATCCTCGGATGCGATGTAGCCTTCGTCCAGGTGAGCGCAGCCGATGCCGACGGGAACCACAGTTACGGACTCATCAGCGACTACGTGCGCGCCGCGGTGGGCAGGGCGCGTGTCGTGGTCGCAGAAATCAACGACCAGGTGCCTTTCACACACGGCCTGATGCTGCCCGCATCGAGAATCGACTATGCCGTGCACACTTCGCACCCGCCCGTGCAGGTGCCGCCGGCCAGGATCAGCGATGTCGACGCGGCCATCGCGCGACATGCCGCCGACTACATCGGCGACGGCACCGTCATCCAGATGGGAGTCGGCGCGGTCCCCGACGCCCTGCTGCGCCTGCTGTCGGACCGAAAGGACCTCGGCGTCCATTCAGGAATGCTCGGAGACGGCCTCGTCGATCTCGTCGAAGCGGGTGCCGTGACCAACGCGCGCAAGCGAATCGACCCGGGAGTGTCCATCACCGGAGCGCTCATCGGCACGAATCGCTTGTACGATTTCGCGCACGACAACCCGCAGATCAGAATGTGCCCCACCTCCTACACCCATGACGCCTCTGTGCTCGCGCAGCTGGATCGGCTCGTGACCATCAACTCGGCGATGGAGGTGGACCTGACCGGACAGGTCAACGCGGAACAGGTCGGCGACACCTACCTCGGGGGGACAGGAGGCCAGGTGGACTTCGTGCGGGCCGGCGCCCGCTCTCGGGGAGGTCACGCCATCATGGCGCTGCCCGCCACTGCGAAAGGTGGCACGACCAGCCGGATCACCGCAACGATGTCAGGACCGGTCACCACCGCCCGCAGCGATGTCGACGTGATCGTCACCGAATTCGGCGCGGCGGACCTGCGCGGTCGCTCGCTTGCCGAGCGGGCCCGGCGACTGATCGCCGTCGCTCACCCGGACTTCAGAGAAGATTTGGCGCGTGACGCCCACACGATCGAGCAGCGAGGTTTCTGAGAATGAGCGACGCCGTAGTGTTCGATACCCGCGAGGACGGTATCGCGATCATCACCCTCAACCGCCCCGAGACGCGGAATTGCCTCGCCAAAGATGTCCGCGAGGGCCTGTATGCCGCGTGGGAACGATTCGAAGCCGACGCCGCGCTGCGCGTCGCAATTCTCACCGGATCGGGCGACAAGGCGTTCTGCGCTGGCGGCGACCTCAAAGAAATGGTGCAAACCGGGATGCGGGTGCCGCCCCGCGACCTGATACCCGTGCCGTACGACAACGTCGAACTGACCAAGCCGACCATCGCCGCGGTCAACGGCGCGGCGTTCGCCGGCGGATGGCTCCTCGCCCAGTCCTGCGACCTGGCCGTCGCGAGCACTACCGCTACCTTCGCAGTAACCGAGGTGAGGGTGGGCAGGAGCTCGCCGTGGGCGTCGCCCCTGATCCACATGATCCCACAGCGGGTCATGATGGAGATCCTGCTCACCGGCAAGCCCATCACCGCGCAGCGCGCGTACGAGATCGGGCTCGTCAACCGGATCACAGAGCCGCGCGGGTTGCTGGATTCCGCGCTCGAACTCGCTCGTGAGGTCCTCGCCGGTGCGCCGTTGTCGGTGAGAGCGGCACGGGAGACGGTGATGCTCGCCACGGAGATGGGCCGATCGGCGGCCCTGCAGGCCGCGCGGCACGCGTCCGAATACTGCTACAACAGCGACGACGCACAGGAGGGGCCGCGGGCGTTCGCGGAGCGACGCGTCCCCGAGTGGACAGGCCGCTGACCCGAAATACCACGCCGATCGCAAGAATCACCCTGGAGACGAAGACACCCGAGGTGCACGGTCGTGCACCTCGGGTGTAACTGTTCGTGTCCGAATCGGACGGGTCCGCCGGATCTACCGGGGCTTACGGCGGTTGAAGATGTCGCGAACCAGAATGAAGACGATCACGGCTGCGAAGCCGATCAAGTACAGGTTCTCGACCCAGCCGCTGTGGTTGCCGATCATCATCAGCAGCAGGAATACCGCGAAGCCCCAACCCAGGGCGCGGAACAGCCGCGGAGCTTCACCGCTCCATCCCCACTCGGCCGACGGCACTTCTGCCGTATCGACGTGAGTGGACTGCAACTCGGTACCGGCCACCGTTGTTCCTCCTGCTCGCCAGATGCTGGTGTTGCCGCTAATCGTGACATACGACCGCCCGTCGTATGAAGTGGGGGCCGCGCTCCGCGCGTCGGATTCGTCCCGGTCCACCACCGCTTCACGAAACTCTCAGCTGCATCAGGAACACTATGTGCGTGCCCGACACAGAAACCTTCGACCGCACGCGGGTGTTGCTTCTCGGCAGTACCGGCTCCATCGGAACCCAGGCGCTCGACGTGATCGCCGCGAACCCTCACACGTTCGAGGTCGTCGGCCTCGCCGCGGGGGGTGGGAACATCGATCTGCTGCGCGAGCAAATTCATGCCACCGGGGTCACCGACGTCGCGGTCGCTGATCCGGCCGCGGCATCGCGACTCGACCGTCCCGTCCTCAGCGGACCGGCCGCGGTCACCCGGCTCGTGCAGGAGACCGAAGCGGACGTCGTCCTCAACGCATTGGTCGGCTCGCTCGGGCTCGAACCCACCCTCGCCGCCCTCGCAACCGGTGCACGCCTGGCGCTCGCCAACAAGGAGTCGCTGGTCGCGGGCGGGGGATTGGTGACCGCGGCGGCGGCACCCGGGCAGATCGTGCCTGTCGATTCCGAACATTCTGCGCTCGCGCAGTGTCTACGGGGCGGCACCGGTGAGGAGGTGGCGCGGCTCGTCCTGACCGCGTCGGGCGGCCCGTTCCGCGGCTGGTCGGCGGCGCAGCTCGACTCCGTGACCCCGGAGCAGGCAGGCGCGCACCCGACCTGGTCGATGGGGCCGATGAACACGCTCAACTCGGCGTCGCTCGTCAACAAAGGCCTCGAGCTCATCGAGACCCACTTGCTGTTCGGGATCGACTACGACCGCATCGACGTCACCGTGCACCCCCAGTCGATCGTGCACTCGATGGTCACCTTCGTCGACGGTTCCACCCTCGCGCAGGCGTCGCCACCGTCCATGAAGCTGCCGATCGCGCTTGCCCTCGGATGGCCACACCGGGTCCGTGGCGCGGCGCCGGCACTCGACTTCGCGGCAGCCTCGACGTGGCACTTCGAACCCGTCGACAACGACGTCTTTCCCGCGATCGAACTCGCTCGCGCCGCCGGGCGAGGCGGTGGCTGCCTCACGGCGGTGTACAACGCGGCCAACGAGGTGGCCGCCGAAGCGTTCCTCGGCGGTGCGCTCTCGTTCCCTCGGATCGTCGGTACTGTGGAATCCGTGCTCGGCGCCGCCGATCAGTGGTCGGCCGAACCCGCTACCGTTGACGACGTGCTCGCTGCCGACAGCTGGGCCCGCGAGCGGGCTCGCACACTCGTCAAGTAGGAGGATCGGCCACACATGCTGTTCGTTCTGGGCGTCGTGCTCTTCGCCCTCGGCATTGCCGTATCCATCGCCTTGCACGAGGCCGGTCACATGTGGACCGCGCAGAAACTCGGCATGAAGGTTCGGCGCTATTACATCGGGTTCGGGCCCCGCGTGTTCTCCTTCCGGCGCGGAGAGACGGAGTACGGCCTCAAAGCGATCCCCGCCGGCGGGTTCTGCGACATCGCGGGAATGACCGCGCTGGACGAACTCGAGCCCGACGAGCACGACCGCGCAATGTACAAGCAGAAGACGTGGAAGCGCCTGGTCGTGATGTCCGGCGGCATCGCCATGAACTTCCTGCTCGGCATCGTGCTCATCTACGGGCTGGCCGTGACCGGAGGGCTTCCCAACACCGACAACCGCGCCGTGGTCGGGGCGCTGGACTGTGCCGCGCCGACTCAGGCGGGTCCGCCGGACTACATGCCCGCCGAGTGCTCGGGAACCGGTCCCGCGGAGCAGGCCGGCATCGCGGTGGGCGACGTGATCGTCGCAGTCGACGGTACGCCGGTCGAGACCTTCGGCGACCTCGTCACCGAGACGCAGGCGCTGACAGGCACTGCAGACTTCACCGTCGAACGCGGCGACGAGACCCTCACCGTTCCCATCTCGGTGCAGCCGGTGCAGCGCTGGGTGATCGATCGCACCGATCCCGCCGCAGAACCCGTCTCGAAGGACGTCGGCGCGATCGGCATCGGCGGCGAGCCGACGGTGCTCGAGTACACACCGCTGTCCGCGGTGCCTGCCACGTTCGAGTTCACCGGCTACCTTGCGGTGCGCACCGCCGAAGCCCTGGTGTCGTTGCCGAGCAAGGTCTCCGACCTGTGGACCGCGGTGACAGGCGGTGAACGGTCCATCGACACACCCGTGAGCGTCGTCGGCGCCAGCGTCATCGGCGGGCAGTTCGCCGAACGCGGAATCTGGGAGTCGTTCGTGCTGTTGCTCGCGCAGCTCAATTTCTTCCTCGGTGCCTTCAACCTGGTGCCGCTGCTGCCGCTCGACGGCGGGCACATGGCCGTCGCGATCTACGAGCGCATCCGCAACTGGTTCCGGAATCTGCGCGGACTCCCGATCGGTGCGCCGGTCGACTACATGAAACTGCTGCCGCTGACTTATGTCGCCGTGGTGATCGGCGGAGCGTTCATGGTGCTCACTCTCACCGCAGACATCGTCAACCCCATCCAGCTGTTCTGACCTGCGCCGGTAGAATCGCGCAGTAGCTACGAAAGAAGGCGAACTGTGACCAGCCCCGTCGGATTGGGCATGCCCGAGATCCCCGCCGTCCTCGCGCCCAGGCGTAAGACCCGGCAGCTCATGGTCGGTGGCGTGGGTGTCGGAAGCGACCATCCCATCTCGGTGCAGTCGATGTGCACCACCAAAACCCACGACATCAACGCGACCCTGCAGCAGATCGCCGAACTCACCGCGGCCGGATGCGACATCGTCCGTGTCGCGTGCCCGCGGCAGGAGGACGCCGACGCGCTCGCTGCCATCGCGAAGAAGAGTCAGATCCCGGTCATCGCCGACATCCACTTCCAGCCGCGCTACATCTTCGCGGCGATCGACGCCGGCTGCGCGGCGGTCCGCGTCAATCCGGGTAACATCAAGGAGTTCGACGGCCGCGTCAAGGAGGTCGCCAAGGCGGCAGGAGCTGCGGGCATCCCGATCCGTATCGGCGTCAACGCCGGCTCTCTCGATCCGCGCATCATGACCAAATACGGCAAGGCCACCCCGGAGGCACTCGTCGAATCAGCGTTGTGGGAAGCGTCCCTGTTCGAAGAGTGCGGCTTCGGCGACATCAAGATCTCCGTCAAGCACAACGACCCCGTGGTGATGGTCGAGGCATACCGGCAGCTCGCGGCCCAGTCCGACTACCCGCTCCACCTCGGTGTCACCGAGGCGGGCCCAGCATTTCAGGGGACCATCAAGTCGGCCGTCGCGTTCGGTGCGTTGCTGTCGCAGGGCATCGGCGACACGATTCGAGTGTCGTTGTCCGCTCCGCCTGCCGAGGAGATCAAGGTCGGCAGTCAGATCCTGCAGTCGCTGAATCTGCGACCGCGCAAACTCGAGATCGTCTCGTGCCCGTCGTGCGGTCGCGCTCAGGTCGATGTCTACAAGCTCGCCGACGAAGTCACCGCGGGTCTCGAAGGCATGGAAGTGCCGTTGCGAGTCGCGGTGATGGGCTGTGTCGTCAACGGCCCCGGCGAAGCCCGCGAAGCCGACCTCGGCGTCGCCTCCGGAAACGGCAAGGGCCAGATCTTCGTCAAGGGGAAGGTCATCAAGACCGTGCCCGAGGCGCAGATCGTCGAAACGCTCATCGAAGAGGCGATGCGGATCGCGGAGGAAATGGAAGGCGCCGGAGCGGGATCCCCGACCGTGTCCATCTCCTGATACTGCTGGGGCAGGTGAGGCACCTGCAGTGCACTCGGACCCGTCGAGTGGGACACGATTTCCCCGACGGCGTGACACATGGCACTCTGATTTCGTATCGGCTTGTCGACGGGTGGTGAGCGAGTGCTCAAGCTTCTTGGTGTCCGGTCGCTGGGAGGCCGCGATACGGCCGCGGTGCAGCGGGTGCTCGCCCGCGACCCCGTGGCATCGTGCATGGTCGCCGGGCGGGTGGAGGAGTACGGGCTCGACCACCGTTCCTTCGGCGGTGAGATGTGGAGCCGTGGCGGCCCCGACCGGTCATTGTGCTTCTCGGGTGCGAACCTGATTCCGCTCTTGGGGGATCCGGACGACATCCATGCCTTCGCCGAACGGGCCGCACGCGGCCCACGTCTGTGTTCCTCGGTGGTGGGTCGCGCCGAGTACGCACTTCCGATGTGGGAATTGCTGGAATCGACGTGGGGCCCGCCACGTGAGGTCCGCGCGGAGCAACCGCTGCTCGTCCTCGACCGACACCCCCTCATCGAACCCGATTCACGTGTGCGGCGGGTCCGGCCAGAAGAACTCGACCGGTATCTACCCGCGGCGATCGCCATGTTCATCGAGGAGGTCGGAATCGATCCCCGTTCCGGCGACGGGGGAACGAGTTATCGGCGCCGTGTTGCGAGCCTCATCGCTGCCGGACGGGCATGGGCGCGATTCGAACACGGACGTGTCGTGTTCAAAGCAGAGGTCGGGTCGGTGTCGTCGACCGTGGGTCAGATACAAGGTGTCTGGGTGGACCCGGAGATGCGTGGCCAAGGTCTCGGCACTGCCGGCACCGCCGCGGTCGCCGTTGCGGTCACCGCGAGCGGTCGTCTCCCGAGTCTGTACGTCAACAGCTTCAACGTTCAGGCGCGGGCCGCGTACGCGCGTGCCGGGTTCCGGCAGGTTGCGACATTCTCCACGGTGCTTCTGGATTGATGCGGCGCCTGAGGCGAATTCGGCGCGTCAGCGCTTACGATGACGGCGATGAGACCTCGATCCGCTCCGCCGCGCCGTGTCGCGGGGAGATCCGCCGCTGTCGCGACGGCGTTGCTGATGCTTGTCGGGCTCGTGGCCGCCTGTACGCCGCGCGCAGCCGGTCCGGAGCCGGCGGCGCAATTGTTCCTGAATGCCTTCGCCGAGAGAGATTTCGCGGCGGCGGCCACCCGCACCGATCGGCCGGACGATGCCGAGGCCTCGCTCGTCGAGGTCTGGGACGGGCTCCAGGCGGAGGCGCTCACGGCGACCACGACGGGTGCTCGGCTCGACGGTGACTCCGCCGTCATCGACTACAGCTACGAATGGCACCTTCCCAAGGATCGGATGTGGCAGTACACGGGTCGGCTGCACATGGGTCGAAGCGGCGAGGACTGGGTGGTGCGCTGGTCCAACTCCGTGGTGCATCCGCAGCTCGGTGATCGTCAGACGATGTTCTTGAGGAGCGACCCTGCGCCGCGCGCTCGGGTCAACGAGCACGCCGGAAGCGACGTGCTCGTGCCGGGCATCGTCTACGGTATTGCGTTCGACGCGTCTCAGAGCCTGGATATTCCGGCTGCTGCTCGGTCGCTGTCGGCCGCGGTGTCCCAGTTCGACGAGTCCCTGACAGCGCAGTCGATCGCCGAGTCGGTCACCGCCGCAGACGGCCCGCGCGCAGTCGTACGCCTTCGCGGCGACGACTACGAACTCGTCGCTGATGCATTGTCATCGATTCCGGGTGTCGTCGTCAGCGAACAGGCAGACATGATCGCCACCGACCGTACCTTCGCTCCGGACCTGATCGGACAGGTCAAGAAGACGATTGTCGACCAGGTCGACGGCACCGCCGGCTGGAGTGTGGTGCTCGTCAATCAGTACGGTGTCGAAACCGGTGTCCTGACGGAGACCGCGCCGCAGCCGGTGCCGTCGTTCTCGATCAGCCTCGACCGACCGATCCAGGTCGCTGCCCAAGCGGCGGTGGACGGTCGTGCCGAGCAGTCGATGATGGTCGTGATCGAGGCATCGACAGGTGCCGTCCTCGCCGTTGCGCAGAACGCGGCGGCCGACACGGATGGCCCGGTTGCGCTCATGGGGCAGTACCCTCCCGGCTCGACATTCAAGATCATCACCGCGGGTGCGGCGATTGCGAACGGACACGCGACCCCGGAGACGATGGTGCCGTGCCCCGGCCGGATCACCATCGGTGAGCGCAGTGTTCCCAACTACAACGAGTTCGCGCTCGGCACCGTCCCGATGGCCACCGCGTTCGCGCGCTCGTGCAATACGACCTTCGCCAAGCTCGCCTCCGAAATGGAATCCGACGCGCTCACCGTCGCCGCGGCCCAGTTCGGGATCGGCGTCGACCACGACGTGGTGGGTATGCCGACGGACTCGGGATCCGTTCCGCCCGCAGAGGATCTCGTCGAGCGCACCGAGGACGGATTCGGGCAGGGCAAGGTGGTCGTCAGCCCGTTCGGGATGGCGCTCGCTGCAGCGACGGTATCGAGCGGTCACACCCCGGTCCCGTATCTCATCCAGGGCAGGGAGACTGTGGTGGAGGGGGAGGCGGCGCCGGTCTCCGCCGAGGTGGTCGACGGGTTGCGCGGCATGATGCGTCTGGTCATCACGAGCGGGACGGCCGACCGGATCCGTGATCAGGGAGACGTCTACGGCAAGACAGGTGAAGCCGAAGTCGAGGGCGGCTCACACTCGTGGTTCGTCGGCTACCGCGGTGATCTCGCCTTCGCGACACTTGTGGTCCGCGGTGGGAGTTCGGACAACGCGGTGGGCGTCACGCGCGACATGTTCGCCGCGCTGCCACCCGAATACCGATCGGACGGGGCGTGAGCGACGTGGAGCAGCCGCGACACGGTCAGGGCAGCAGGCCCAGCCTTCTCGCGACGGCCACTGCTTCATAGCGAGAATGCACGTCGAGCTTGGTCATGGTGCTGCGCAGGTAGCTCTTGACGGTCTCGGACCCCACCGCCAAGCGCCGGGCGATCTCGGCGTTGGTGCACCCCAACGCCACGTACGACAGGACATCTGTCTCACGCGCCGAGAGCGTGACCTCGGTATCCGATGGTGATTCCCCGACAAGGGCCGATGCGAGGCGGTCGGACAGGGCCCTGAGCTGGTGCTGGAGTCCGGCATCCGCGACGTTCTGCGCCAGCGTCCGCAATTCCGCGTGGATCTCCCGCACTTCGGTGGTGGCGACCGGCTCTTTCGTGTCGGAGGTGAGGTAGCCGAGCATCGCAACCCGCCGATCCACCTCGTCGCGCACCGTGATCTCGTTCGCCAGCCGGGTCGCGGCGTGAACGAACGCGCTCACAGCCCGATCCCCGAATTGGACTTGCTGGCGGACTGCGCCGTACAGCACCGCGCGCGCCGCGCCGCCGACCACGACCGGCACCGCCAGGATCGAGCGCAGCCCCTCGCCGAGGACCGGACGGTCGAAGTGATGGGTGATCGACGACGCGCTTCCGTAGTCGGCGACGGTCAACGGACGTGCCTCGTCGAGTGCGCGCCCGCCGAGACCCGCGCGCGGCGGCACGACCACACCCGCCAGGGCATTCGTCCGGGTACCGAGGAACTCACTGAGGTGCAAGTGCCCGCTCTTCACCTCACCGGCGAAGACGACGGGAACCTGCGCGTGCGAGGCGGTTCGGCGCAGCTCGTTCCGCAGGGCGTCGCAGTCTCGCGGACGAAGCACGGAGGCGGGAGCGGTGGGCACGGTCGACCACCCCTTTCCGGGGGTATCGGGAGATGCTTGTGACAGGGATCATAGATCGTGCCGGGACCGTGGGGCCCGGACCCCCATGCCGATGCGTTATGAAAGGACGGACCGATGGCCGACCCAGCGACCCGTGTGCAGGAACTTCTGGATCGCTACGACACTGCCGACGCCACCGCCGCCCACCTGTTGTGCGACGACCACCCGGCCGACGCGGTGGCCTTCACGGTGATCGACGCCGATCTCGGATCGGTCGACCTGACGTACGGTGACCTGTCCGAGCGGTCGGCGCGATTCGCGACCGCGCTCGCCGAGCTCGGTGTGGAACCGGGCGATCATGTCGCGACCCTGATGGGCAAGTCCGCAGACCTCGTCGTCGCGCTGCTCGGGATCTGGCGCCGCGGTGCCGTCCACGTCCCGCTGTTCACCGCGTTCGCTCCGCCGGCGATCGCGTTCCGTCTCGGCGCGAGCGGCGCGAAGGTGGTTGTCGCCGATGGTGACCAGGTGAGCAAGCTCGCTCCCGGCGACGACATCCCGCGCGACCCGCCGTGGCAGGTCATCGTGGCAGGCGATGGAGACGGTGTCGGAGTGAGCTTCGCCGAGCTCGTCGAAACCCATCCCGCCGACGATCCGCGTGGAGCCGCGGTGTCGGTGGGCGGTGGCGGCGGCCTCGTCCAGCTGTTCACATCGGGTACCACCGGCACCCCCAAGGGTGTGCCGGTGCCGGTCAAGGCATTGGCGTCGTTCCACGCCTACCTCGAATTCGGTCTCGACGTCCGCGAGGACGACGTGTTCTGGAACGCGGCCGATCCGGGTTGGGCGTATGGGCTCTACTACGCGCTGCTCGGACCGCTGGCGGCGGGACGCCGGAGTCTGCTGTTGCACGCCGGGTTCTCCCCGGCGCTCACCTGGAAGGTGCTCGACACGTTCGGTGTCACCAACTTCGCGGCAGCGCCGACGGTGTATCGGTCGCTGCGCGCCGACCCCGCCCCGCACGTCCCGATCCGTCTGCGGCGGGCGTCGTCGGCGGGGGAGCCGCTGACTCCCGACGTGCTGGCCTGGTCGCGCGACACGCTCGGTGTGGTCGTACGCGACCAGTACGGGCAGACCGAGCACGGCATGTTCGTCGTCGACGCGTGGGCTGACGGGCTCCGCGAGGACGTGCCGGAGCGATCGATGGGGAAGCCACTGCCGGGGTGGAGCTGCGCTGTCCTGCGCGACGACAGCGACGACATCGCCGAACCGGGTGAGCTCGGCCGGGTGGCGATCGATGTGGAGAGCAGTCCACTGGTGTGGTTCACCGGGTACGTCGATGCGCCCGACAAGACCGCGACCCGATTCACCGACGACGGTCGCTGGTACCTGACCGGCGACGCCGGGAAGGTCGACGAGAACGGCTTCTTCTTCTTCTCGTCGCGTGACGACGACGTCATCATCATGGCCGGCTACCGGATCGGTCCGTTCGACGTCGAATCCGTGCTGGTGATGCATCCGGACGTGGTGGAGGCCGCGGTCGTCGGTCTTCCCGACGAGCTCCGCGGTGAGGTTCTCGAAGCGTTCGTGGTGCTCCGCGACGGTGTCGACGGCGATGATGCGCTCGAATCGGACCTGCAACAGCTCGTGAAGAAGAAGTTCGCGGCGCACGCCTATCCTCGGGCGGTTCACTTCGTTCCACACTTGCCCAAGACTCCGAGCGGCAAGGTCCAGCGGTTCATCCTGCGTCAGCGGTGACGCACACCACGCGTCTGCCGGGAGCAGGGTCCTGGAAACGTCTGGCTTCCTGAGGCCGGGACCCAGGATCACTGCTCCACCGGTGTGCCCATCACACCGAGGCTTTCAGCGCCTCCTGGTCACCAGATGACGATGTGTTCCTGCGGTCCGTTGACCATCGGGTCGCCCGGTGCACAGCCGAAGGCGTCGGCGAAGCCGGGCACGTTGACGAGGACTCCGTTGACACGGACCGAGGGAAGCGGATGCGCGTTGTGCATCTGCGCCTCCGCCTCCGAAAGGATCATCTTCTTCCGCAGGACCCGGGCGTAGCTGATGTAGAGCCACTGCCGGGAGGTGTAACCATCGATCACCTCGTCACGTTCGGGAAGGCGATCGACGATGTCGGCGACGGTGTTGATGCCGCCGAGGTCCGCCACGTTCTCGCCGACACTGGATTCCCCGTCGACGTGCAGTTCGGGCTTCTCCGGAATCGGCGTGTAGGCATTGTACTGGGCGATCAGCCTGTCGTTGAGGCGGGTGAACTCGGCGGCATCACGCTCGGTCCACCACTCCGCCTCGTTGCCGTCGCCGTCGTATCTGCTGCCCTCCCGGTCGAAGGCATGGGTCAACTCGTGTCCGATGATGTAACCGACCCTGCCCAGATTCAGTACCGTGTCGTCCTCGTCGTCGAAGAAGGGTGGCTGCAGGAACGCGGCCGTGACCTGGATCGAGTTGGTGATCGGGTTGTATGCGGCGTTCGTTCCGTACGACGCCAGTCCACTCGACGTCGATTCGAGTTCGGCCTTCGTCTTCCCGACCAGATCCCGCAGGTAGGCGAAGTTGTTCTCCCGGGACGTCATGATGGACCGGTAGTACTCGCCGGTCACCGTGGGAGTCGATTCCGGCATCGTGGGCCACTGATCCGGGTAGCCCACCTCGATCGAGATCTGCTCGAGCTTCTCCAGCGCTCGCGTCCGCGTCTCGGACTCGAGCCACTGAGCGTTCGAAAGCCGTTGACGGAAGGAGTCCTTGACCAGTGCGATGAGTTCGGATGCGCGACGCTTCTCGTCGGGGCCGAACACGTAGCGCGCGTAGGCCTGGGACATGCGGGCGGGGTCGGCGAGGAGAACGCCGGACAGGGCCTCCTCGTGGAAATCGGCATCGGGGTCGGGTGGGGTGACCCCCATCGAGCTGGACTCGAATGTGGTTCTGGCCGAAAGCAGTTCGCTGCTCAGGTAGGGGGATGTCTTGGCGATGAGGTTGATCGTGAGGTACGCCCTCCACTGCTCGACCGGCATATTCTCGACGGCTTCGGCGAAGACCCGCAGCGCGTTGGGGTTGGTCAAACTCACGGTCTCGGTCGGCACACCCACGGCGTCGAAATAGTCCTGCCACTCCAGATCCGGGGTGAGTGCCGTCGCGTCCTCCAGTGTCAGCACCGGGGCGACGTCGTACGTGGACGAGCTGTCGTCGACCTGGTCGACGGCGCTCAGGGCGTCCGACATCTCGAGGTAACGATCGGTTTCGCGAGGGATGTCGTCCGGTGCCACTCCGGCCGATCGCAGGACCGTGTCGGTGTAGGTCCGGAAGAGCCGGACCGCCTCGTCGCGTTCGGCGGGATCGGCGTCGTCCGTCTTCGGCGGTGGTCCGAAATAGGGAAGTGTCAGGGTGACGCTCGGTGTCGCCACCTCGTCACCGGTCGGCCGGCCCGGATCGAACATGATCAGCGGCTCCAGATTCCGCGCCGAGTCCCGGAACAGGTAGAAACGCACATCCGTGGGAGACTCGATCGCGGCGATCGAGGCGAGGTCGTCAGCGATCGGAGTAACACCCAGCGCATCCCGGGTATGCCGATCGGTCGCCTCGGCATACAACGCCCGAGAGTTGTCGAGATCGGGATCGGTCACCTCGGAGAAACGCCCGTCCGCCCGGAGCATCGCCCGCAGATCGCCGGTGACCTGTTCGTCGACACCGTCGATCGCGCCGATACTCCGCTTGCCCGCAGGGATTTCCGTGTGGTCCAGCCACCTCTTGTTGACGAAGGAATAGAAGTCGACGCACGGGTTCACGGTGGTGTCGAGTTCGTCGGCGTTCCGACTCGTGGCCATCTGCACCTGTTCCGCGGGTGCAGCGCAGGACACGACACCGAACGCCATCAGGACACAGACCGGTACCGCGACGAATCGTCGGGGCGAAGGTGTGGAAAGCATACGTCGAGACACTCACCTTCTCTGTTCGTTCCGTAGAGGTGCTGCCATCTCATCGGACGCGACGTTGCAGAGTTGTAAGCAGAAAGCCGATGCCCGGTGCGTCCTACGCCGACGCGGTCGGCAGGGAAACGGTGACGTGGAGTCCGCCGGCAGACCGGGCCCGCACGGTGAGAGTGCCGTGGTGGACGTCCACGATGCGAGCGACCAACGCCAGGCCCAAGCCGTACCCTCGTTCCCCCGGCGAGGGGTTGCTGACCCTCCCGGCGCCACGCAGAAAGGGCTCGTGCAGGCGGGCCGCTTCGTCGTCGGTGTAGCGCGGACCGTCGTTCTCGATGTGCAGTACGACGCTGTGGGGCCCGTCGGGACCGGTCCGGACGATCATGTCGCCACCGTCGACGTTGTGGCGGCACGCGTTCTGGACGAGATTGACCGTGAGCTGCGCCAGCAGGGTCGGATCCCCGGTGGTCGTTGCGGCATCCAGTTGTCGGTGGACACGAATCTGTTCGTGGTCGGCTTCCGGGGCGCACTCGTCGAGAGCGGTGGCTGCCAGGAGTGCCAGGTCGATCGGCTCGGATCGCGCCGGGGTGGATTCGGCGTCCGCCAACCTCAGCAGCGCCTCGCAGATGCCGATGGCCCGAGTGTTGGTGATGGCCAGTCGTTCGATGAGCTTCGCGACGTCGTCGGTGTGCTGACGACGTTTGGCCACGTCCAGCAGCGTGGCGGTCACCGCGAGGGGGGTGCGGAGTTCGTGCGATGCGTTCGCCGCAAACCGCTGCTGCGCCTCGAACGCTGTGCTCAACCGGTCGAGCATGTCGTCGAAAGAATCTGCCACCTGGCGGAATTCGTCGTTGCGCCCGGTGAGTGCGATCCTCTGGTCGAGACGCCCGGTCGCCGCGACCCGGGCCGCGTCGTTGATCCGGTGCAGCGGATGCAGTACCCACCCGGCCAGCGCCCACCCGCCGCTCACACCGATGAGACCCAGCGCGACCAGGATCGCACCGGACACCCGGACGACGACGGCCAGAATCTCCTCTCGTGACGCGACAGCGACCCCTTCGTCGCTCGGGTTCGCCGCCGTCAGCGGATAGTCGGGGACGTAACGCAGGACCACGTAGACACCGGCGAGGACGACCGCCCCGGCCGCGACCAGGAACACCGCGTAACTCATCGCCAACCGCAGACGCGCGCTGACGCGCCGTGCTGCGGGGCGGCCGCGCCGCTCAGTCATCAGGACAAGAGGACTCGGTCAGTCGGTATCCGGCGCCCGGCACGGTGCTGATGAGATTCGGCGGCCCCAGCGCCTTGCGCAACGTGGACATCGTCACACGGGGCGCACTGGTGAACGGATCGACATGCTCGTCCCACGCCTTCTCCAGCAGCGTCTCCGCACTGACCACGCCACCGCCGGCCCGCATCAACAACTCGAGGACCGCGAACTGCTTGCGGGTGAGCTTCACATATCGTCCGCCCCGGTACACCTCTCGTCGGAACAGGTCGAGACGCAGGTCACCGAACTCCAGGACCGGCGAGACCGCCTCCCGCGGTCGGCGGGCCAGCGCATGCAGACGCACCACGAGTTCCTCCAGCGCGAACGGCTTGGTGAGGTAGTCGTCGGCACCCAAACGGAATCCGCCGACCTTGTCCGTGAGCCGCGTCGCGGCGGTGAGCATGAGGATCCGGACCGACGGATGGTCGCGGGTGACGATCCCACACACTTCATCGCCGTGCGTGCCGGGAATATCCCGATCCAGCACGATCACGTCGTAGTCGTTGACGGCGATGCGCGCGAGTGCAGCGTCCCCGTCGGCTGCGATGTCCGCGGCGATGGCGTCCTGCTGCAACCCGTCTCGCAGTGCTTCAGCGAGGAAGAGTTCGTCCTCGACGATCAAGACACGCATCGGTGACCATGCTCCTTCTGGCGGCGGGGACGGCACAGCCGAGTCTATTCGGGCCGATTGTTGCGGAAATGTTTCGAAAACGGCAGACGCCGCCGAAACACGCCGACCGGTGAAGTGGGGGACGCGAGCGCCACCGACCCCCGACGGCGCAGAACGAGAGGACCCCCCGTGTCTACCTGGTCGAAACGGCCGATCCGACTGGTTGCCGGTGCGCTTGCGGCGGGAGCCGCAGCAGCGATGGCTCTGACCGCGTGCGGTTCGTTCCCCAGCGAACCGATGGTGCTGCGGACGCTGTTTCCCGGCTCGGCGTCACTGTCCGAGATGCTCGGCCTCGACGGCGCAGGCGGCCACATCGAACCGGGCAGTTCGATCTCACCGTTCGACGATCGGCATCCGGCCATCGCCAATCTGGACCCTGGCCTGCGGGATGCCGTGCAGCGAGCAGCCGAGGACGCAGCCGCTGACGGGGTGCAACTGATGGTCAACAGCGGCTGGCGCAGTGCGGCGTATCAGCAATCGTTGCTCGACGATGCCGTCCGCACCTACGGCAGCATGGAAGAGGCTCGCCGGTGGGTGAACACGCCGGAGCGTTCGACCCATGTGACCGGCGACGCGGTGGACATCGGCCCCACAGACGCCTCCAGTTGGCTCTCGCAACACGGATCCGACTACGGGCTGTGCCAGACCTACGCCAACGAAATGTGGCACTTCGAGTTGGTGGTGGCTCCCGGAGAGACCTGTCCGATGCAGATCGACGACCCGACGACCGGCTGAGCCTCCTGGACGGTATGCCACTGTCACCTTCCGAACGGTCTCGAGCATAGGGTTGCACCATGTCTTCTCGCGTAGCGCTCGTCCCCGGAACTCCCACTCCCGTCCGCTCCGTTCCCATGCTCATCGAGCGACCCGAGTACGTGTGGAAGCCGACCGCGAACGAGGGCAGCGAACCGTGGGTGCAGACGCCGGAAACCATCGAGAAGATGCGTGATGCCTGCCGCATCGCCGCCCGCGCCCTCGCCGAGGCCGGTGCCGCCGTCGCACCCGGCGTGACCACCGACGAACTCGACCGGATCGCGCACGACTACATGTGCGACCACGGCGCGTACCCGTCGACGCTCGGCTACCGAGGTTTCACCAAGTCGTGCTGCACCTCGCTCAACGAGGTGATCTGCCACGGGATTCCGGACACCACCGTGATCGAGGACGGCGACGTCGTCAACATCGACGTGACCGCCTACATCCACGGTGTCCACGGCGACACCAACGCCACCTTCCTCGCCGGCGATGTGTCCGAGGACGCACGGCTGCTCGTCGAGCGCACCCGCGAGGCGACGATGCGGGCGATCAAGGCCGTCAAGCCGGGACGAGCGCTCAACGTCATCGGCCGAGTCATCGAGTCGTACGCCAACCGGTTCGGCTACGGTGTCGTGCGCGATTTCACCGGCCACGGCATCGGCGAGACGTTCCACAACGGGCTGGTGATCCTGCACTACGACCGCCCCGACATCGACACCATCATCGAGCCGGGCATGGTGTTCACCATCGAGCCGATGATCAACCTCGGCACACCCGACTACGAGATCTGGGATGACGGCTGGACCGTGATCACCAAGGATCGCAAGTGGAGCGCCCAGTTCGAGCACACACTCGTCGTCACCGAGACCGGAAGTGAGATCCTCACGCAACCCTGAGTCGAAGGTGTCGACGTGAATGTGCACGGAATGTTCGGGCGTGTAGCGTTTGCGCGCATGGAAACCAGGACGGTGAGCGCCCCCGGGGGGAGCGTTCGGGTGCACGTTTCAGGGCCCGACAGTCGGCATACTGTGCTGCTGCTACCCGACGCCGGAGAGTCCGCAGGCGTGTACGACGTCGTGTGCGAGCGACTGCACAATTCGGATCTACGCACGGTCGTCGTCGACGTCGTCGACGGCCTCGGTCCGGCCGACGTGTTCGCGATACTCGATGACCTGACGCTGCCGTGGGTGCACCTCGTGGGCAGTGGAGCCGGTGCCGAACTCGCGTGGGCAGTCGCGGCAGGACGATTCGGACGGTTCGCGAGTCTCGTCGTCGCCGAACGCGGACACCCGGCGGTCGCGGACGTCGACGGCACCGTGCGCGACGCTTCCGCGCCGGCCGCCGAGGTCCCGACCACCATCGTGATCGGGAGCGCCGCGCGGCGGGCGGAGGCCGATGGCTCGATGCGCTACGTCACGGGGGAATTCCGCATCGTCGAACTCGATGGTGTCGAGAACATCCCGGCGCATGCGCCGGCAGATTTCGCGTCGGCGATCGCGCTGCGCACCGGAAGCTGGTAGACCGACGGCACCTCCCGGAGCGGAAACCTCGGGAGGTGCCGTTCGCCTGTCGGGTCAAAGACCCAGCAGAGCATTCTCGACGAGCTCGGGCAACGCCGGATGGATCCAGTACTGCCCGGTGGCCATCTCCTGTGTTGTCAGACCGAAGCTCATCGCCTGGATCAACGGCTGGATCACGGTGGAGGCTTGTGCTCCGATGATGTGTGCGCCGAGTAGCAGGCCGGTGGAGCGATCGGCGATCAGCTTGCAGAAGCCCGCGGTGTCTTCCATCGCCCAGCCGTAGGCGACGTCGCCGTAGTTCTGGACCTTGACCGAGATGTCATACCCGGCTGCGCGGGCCTGTTCCTCCGTGAGCCCGACGGTTGCGATCTGTGGATCGGTGAAGACCGCCGCCGGCACGAACCGATGATCGGACCGTCGGAGCTCCGATGTGTCGCCGGCCCACGCATCATGGAGAAGGTTGTGTTGCACGATTCGGGCCTCGTGGTTCGCGACGTGCTTGAGCTGGTGCGACGACGATACATCGCCGAGCGCGAACACACCCCGTGCGGTGGTGCGCTGGAACTCGTCGACGACGACGCGGCCTTCGTCGTCCACCTCGATCCCCGCCTTCGCAGCGTCGAGCAGATCGCCGTTGGGGTCGCGACCGGTCGCAACCAGCAGCGCGTCGCCGGAGACGACGGAACCGTCGTCGAGTTCGACCTCGACACCGTCGCCGACGGGCCGGAACTGCCGAGCCGGATTGGCCAGGTGCACGTCCCACTTCTCGCGGGCCAGCGACGTGAAACGCTCGGAGACCTCGGTGTCGAGGTGGCGCAGCAGCGCGCCGCTGCGTGCGATCACCGACACCCGGGTGCCCAGCGCGGAGAACACGTGCGCGAACTCCATGGCGATGAATCCGGTGCCGAGAATCACCAGTGATTCGGGGAGCTTCGGCAGACGCATGATGTCGTCGCTCGTGTGATAGCGCACGCCGCTGTCGAGCACGGTCTGGGGGACCGTCGCGCGCGAGCCCGCGGCCACGACCACCTGGTCTGCGGTGATGGTCTCACCGGTGCCCGTGTCGATCGTGCGGTCACCGACGAATCGAGCATGCCCGTCGTACACGGTGACGTTGGTGCAGTCCTCGCGACGGTAGCGTTCGCCGCCTGCTGCGATCGGGTCGATCCGCCCGAACACGCGGTCGACGATGTCGTTCCAGCGCACACCGTCGATCGAGGCATCGACACCGTACTTGCCGGCTGTGCGGATGGTGTGTGCAACGTCGGCGGCATAGACGTACATCTTGGTCGGGATGCACCCGACGTTGAGGCAGGTGCCACCGAAGGTGCCTTCTTCGAGAATCGCGACGCGCTTGTCGTCGTAGCGCTCGTCGATGAGTGAGTTACCCGATCCGGTGCCGATGATCGCGAGGTCGTAGTGGGTCACGCATACTCTCCCGTGGTTCGTGGTCGGGCGTCGTCCGCCCGGGCGCCGGCGGTCTCGTCCCCGGTCCTGTGACCGTCCAACCATGCCAGCCACAGGTCCAATTCCCGCAACGCCTCACTCAGCGGCTCGGGTGTGGAAAGGAACACATCGTGCCGAGCGCCGTCGATGGGCACGATCGTCGTCCGGTTGCCGAGGCACCCCGCCCACCGGGCGATCTGCCGGACATCGAGGACTGCATCGACGGTGTCGATCGAGGGATCGTATGCGGGCGCCGAACCGCTTTTCCCTGAACGCAGGATGAGCGACGGCACCCCGATATCGAGCCCGCGGTGCAGTTGCGCGTGTCCGTGCCGGACCGCGCGGATCCAGCCGAACCTGATCGGGAATCCCGTCAGCGGTTTCCAGTCGAGGTCGTAGGTCCAGCCGCCGTGTTGCAGGCTCGTCCCGTAGGTGTCGAGTTTCTGGCCCGGGACCGCATCCTTGGGCCGGATCCGGCCGAGGAGATCGATCGCAACCGTACCGATATTGCGCAGATAGGACGGTCCCTGCAGATCGAACCACGGGCTGTTGAGGATCAGCCCCGTCACTCCGGCTCCGGGGGCGCCGCCCGGACGCCGCTGGAGCCGGTCGAGCCACAGGGGGAGCACGAGGCCGCCGGTGGAGTGGGCGGCGAGCAGGACACCGCCGCTCACCTCGTCACGCACGAGGCGCAAGGCCCGATCGAGTTCGGAATCGTAGAATTCCAGGTCGGTGACGAAGTGGGGGGTGTGCTCGGATCCACGTGAGCGTCCGCATTTGCGCAGGTCCAGTGCGTAGAAGCGGTATCCTCGTGCGGCGAAGTATTCGGCCAGGTGCTGTTGGAAGAAGTAGTCGGTGAAACCGTGGACGTAGAGAACGGCACGATCGGGAAGATCGACGTCGCCCGGCTGATATCGGACGAGCGTCGCGCTGATCTGACCTTCCCCGTCCGGGTCGGCCCCCAGAGGTAGACTGAGCTGCTGGTATCCGTCACCGAGAATGTCGGGCTGCCAAGTTGTCACTATCACACTGTATGGGTGACCGCGGTCGGCGGAAATGGGTCCACAATTGGGTGAAATGAAACGCCGGTCAACATCCGGGTAACCTGTTCGTCGCAGTCGGCACGATCGTGGTGATCTCGGTGTACGAGAGCGTCCATGTCCGTGTACGGGATACTCACGCGGACGGAACACCACCGGGGCGGCGCGTGCGAACAGACAAGGAAGTCGATTTCCCAGTGTCAGAGAACGTAGTGGCGAAGACCGATGTAGTGCTCGTAGGTGCGGGCATCATGAGTGCGACCCTCGGAGCGCTGCTGCGCCAGCTGCAGCCCGAGTGGTCCATCACGGCGTTCGAGCGGCTCGACGCCGCCGCCGCGGAGAGCAGCGACCCGTGGAACAACGCGGGCACCGGGCACTCCGCCCTGTGTGAGCTCAACTACACCCCCGCGAAGCCCGACGGATCGGTCGACATCACCAAAGCGATCAACGTCAACGAGCAGTTCCAGGTGTCGCGCCAGTTCTGGTCGTACGCGATCGACAAGGGAATCCTGTCGGACCCGAAGAACTTCATCAATCCGATTCCGCACGTCAGTTTCGTGCACGGCGCCGACAACGTGAAGTACCTGCGTGCCCGCTATGACGCCCTCGCCGGCCATCCGCTCTTTGCCGACATGGAGTACTCCGAGAGCCCCGAGTGGTTCTCCGAGCGTCTGCCGCTCATGGCCACCGGGCGCGACTTCTCCGACCCGGTCGCGCTGAACTGGACCGAGACCGGCACCGACGTCGACTTCGGTGCCCTCACCAAACAGCTCGTCAACAACCTCGCGGCGTCCGGCGGCACCGTCTTCTTCGGTCACGAGGTCACCAACCTGACCAAGCAGTCCGACGGCAGCTGGATCGTCAAGGTTCGCAATCGCCGCACCGGCGAGGCTCGAAAAGTTCACGCGAAGTTCGTGTTCGTCGGAGCGGGGGGCGGCGCCCTGCATCTGCTGCAGAAGTCCGGCATCAAGGAAGCCAAGGGCTTCGGTGGTTTTCCCGTCTCGGGGGCGTTCCTGCGTTGCACCAACCCCGACGTCATCGCTCGCCACAGCGCGAAGGTCTATGGCAAGGCCGCTGTCGGTGCACCCCCCATGTCGGTGCCGCACCTCGACACCCGCGTCATCGGCGGCGAGCAGGGGCTGCTCTTCGGTCCATACGCCGGCTGGTCGCCGAAGTTCCTCAAGCAGGGCGGTGTGATGGACCTGCCGAAGTCGGTCAAGCCGAACAACCTGATGTCGATGCTCGGCGTGGGCGTGACGGAACTCGGCCTCGTCAAGTACCTGGTCAGCGAGCTCAGTCAGTCGCCCGCCGACCGCATCGTGACGCTGTCGGAGTTCGCCCCCGAAGCTCGGCTCGAGGACTGGGAGCTCATCGTCGCCGGTCAGCGAGTGCAGGTCATCCGTCGTAAGGGTGCCGGCGGTGTCCTCGAGTTCGGTACCGCAGTGGTCAACGCCGCCGACGGAACGATCGCGGGCCTCCTCGGTGCGTCGCCGGGAGCATCCACCGCTGTCCCCGCCATGCTCGATGTGCTCGAGCGGTGCTTCCCGCAGCAGTGGGCGGGGTGGCAGCCGAAGCTCGAGGAGATGGTTCCCTCGCTGGGCGTCAAGCTGTCCGACAACCCCGCGCTGTTCGAACGGATGTGGGACTGGAGCACCAAGGCTCTCGAGCTCGACGTCGCGTCCCATCCGGTGCCGACTGCGCCGGTCGAGGCTGCTGCTGTCTGACACTCGCACGTATCGTCCCAGGCCGGTCTGCACCCAGTGGGAGCGGACCGGCCTGAGTTCCATCTGATCGGAAAGTGGGGACCACCGAGTGCCAACCGAGAATGCCGACGAGACGAACTACCTCGTCGGCCTGAATCTGTCCGGGCGCCGTGTCGTCGTGGTGGGAGGTGGTTCCGTTGCCCAGCGCAGGCTCGGACTGCTCGCGTCGTCGGGTGCGGACATCCACGTGGTCGCGCGGGTCGCGACGCCGGTGATCGAAAGCATGGCGGCGAAGGGGCGGATCACCCTCGAACTCCGTGACTACGTCGAGGGTGATCTCGACAGCGCGTGGTACACGATGGCGTGCACCGACGAACCCGCCACCAATGCCGCGATCGTCGCGGAGGCCGAACGACGCCGGGTGTTCTGTGTGCGTGCCGACAACGCCCGAGAGGGAAGCGCGGTCACCCCTGCGACAGCCCGGCACGACGGCCTGACCGTCGGCGTGCTGGCAGGCGGAGACCACCGGCGTTCGGCCTCGGTCCGCACCTCGATCCTCGATGCGCTCGCCGGCTCGGGCACCTCGGTGATCTCCGACACCGGCAGCAGGCCGGTCGGTGTCGCGCTGGTCGGCGGCGGTCCGGGCGACCCCGACCTGATCACCGTCCGCGGCCGTCGGCTGCTTGCACAAGCCGACGTCGTCGTCGCCGACCATCTGGCGCCGCAGTCGCTGCTTGCTGAACTCGGTCCGCACGTCGAGGTGATCGACGCTGCGAAACTCCCCTACGGCAGGGCGATGGCGCAGCAGGCCATCAACGAGATCCTCGTCGGTCGTGCCACGGCGGGGAAGTTCGTCGTCCGACTCAAGGGCGGCGATCCGTACGTGTTCGGACGGGGCTTCGAAGAACTCGAGGCGTGCGCCGAAGCGGGTGTGCCGGTGACGGTCGTGCCGGGCATCACCAGTGCGATCTCGGTGCCGTCCGCGGCCGGAATCCCCGTTACTCACCGCGGGGTGACCCACGAATTCGTGGTGGTCAGCGGCCACGTCGCACCCGGCCATCCGGATTCGCTGACCGACTGGGAAGCACTCGCGAAACTGCGGGGCACCCTCGTACTGCTGATGGCCGTGGCGCGCATCGAACAGTTCGCCGGTGCGCTGATCGCGGGTGGACGGTCTGCCGACACCCCCGTCTCGGTCGTGCAGGAAGGGACGCTGCGAAGCCAGCGAGTGCTCCGAGCCGACCTCGCGACCGTGGCTGCGCGTGTCCGCGAGGAAGACATCCGCCCACCCGCGATCATCGTGATAGGCGCGGTTGCCGGATTCACGACGGAAGGTCCGTGACGTGACCGATACTTCGAAACTGATGACCGCGCGCGCCGTCGCGGTCGCGACACTTGTCCTGAGTGGGCTCCAGCTCATGGTCGTGCTCGACGGCACCGTCGCGAATCTCGCGCTCGCACCCTTGCAGGCCGAACTCGGACTCTCCGATGCCGGACGCAATTGGGTCCTCACCTCGTACGCGCTGGCGTTCGGTGGCCTGATGCTTCTCGGCGGGCGCCTCGGCGACAGCTACGGCCGTAAGAAGATGTTCATCGCCGGGGTCGGGGTCTTCACCTTCGCGTCCCTGTTGTGCGGAATCGCGAGCAACGACGTGATGCTCATCGGCGCGCGAGCTTTGCAGGGCGTAGGCGCCGCCATCGCGTCACCGACAGCCCTAGCCCTGGTCGCGACCACCTTCGCGGCGGGTCCTGCGCGCAACCGGGCGATCGCGGTGTTCGCGGCGATGACGGGCGTCGGATCCATCGCGGGCCTGATTCTCGGCGGGGCGCTGACCCAGGTGTCATGGCGATGGATCTTCCTGATCAATGTGCCCATCGGTGTGCTCATCGTGGTGCTCGCGGTGATCTCGCTGCGAGAGACCGCGGGAGAGCGGCTCACACTCGATGTGCCCGGCGCGATCCTCGCGACCTTGGGATGTACGGGGTTGGTGTTCGCATTGACCGAGGGTCCCGGATTGGGCTGGACGAGCCCCGTGGTGGTAGGGGCGTTCATCGCCGGTGCGGTACTGCTCGGAGCGTTCCTGTTGGTCGAGCGGCGCGCCGAGAATCCGCTGCTCCCGTTCGTGCTGTTCCGGAACAAGGACCGCGTCGCAGTGTTCGTGTCGATTTTCTTCGCGGGCGCCGTGATGTTCAGCCTCGCCGCGTTCGTCGCCTTGTTCGTGCAGGACATTCTCGGCTACACCCCGCTGCAGGCGGGCCTCGCATTCGTTCCGTTCGCGTTCGGTCTCGGTGGCGCGGCTGCGGTGGCGTCGAGACTGGTGGCCCGGATCCAGCCGCGCTGGCTGATCGTCACCGGCACGGTCATCATGACCGTGAGCCTGGTGTACGGGTCGGGAATGGATCATGACGTTGCGTATTTCCCGACCCTGTTCATCCTGGTGCTCATCGTCGGGTTCGGCGTCGGACTCGCCTCCGTCCCGCTCCCGCTGTGTGCCATCGCCGGCGTGGGCACCCACGAGATCGGGCCTTTGTCGGCGGTCGCCCAGGTCGCTCAGACCCTCGGTGGCCCGGTGGGCCTCGGCATCATCGGTTCGCTGGCGACGTCGCGGACGTTGTCACTCGGTGGTACGTCCGGCCCGGTGGCAACGATGACGGACGCGCAGATCACCGCCCAGGGGGAGGGCTACCTGTTCGCGCTCTTCGGCTGCGCAGTGTGCGCGGTGATCGCGGGTATCTCGGCACTGTTCATCCGGTTCACACCCGAACAGGTCGCGCAGGCCCAGGAAGCGGAGAAGGTGTCCCAGACAACCTGAATCGCACGGGTGGCAGACCCGCATGCTGGACAAGACTCGCTGGTACGGGTCGGTGTTGGTGGAGGCCGACCGCTGGTTTCCTTCGAGTAAGACGTGTTCGGGGTGTGGCAGGCGACAACCACACCTGACGCTGGCGGACCGGATGTTTGTGTGTGAGCACTGCGGTGTGATGATCGATCGTGATCGTAATGCCGCGATCAACCTCGCCTGCCTCGGCGACACCTCCCGCACGGGTGGAACGGGGACCGGTACCGGGAGTAGCCCGGCCGCCACCGATCCGGGTGGGGACGGACGTGGAGCCACGCGCAAGACCCGATCCGCGGCAGCGGGGACGGCAGCAGGCGAGGAAGCGTCAACCCGGCACCGGCAGTTGCTGGGTGAGGCCGGGACTGTTTCACCGGAAGGTGAGGCTGCCTGATGATCGAGCACACCGAGTGTGTTCACGTTTGCTCACCAGAAGGCAACGGTCAGTCGGTCAGGACGATCAGCTCGGTCGGCGACGCCACCTCGACCCGCAAACCCGCCTTCGACGCGACCCGGGCCACGCCCTTGACGTCGGTCGGCTCGGCGCGGGTGAGCACCAGTGCTCGCGCAAGCAGCCCTTTGTGGTGCTTGTTGAAGTGGCTGACCACCTTGCGGGTGCCGTCGGACTGCTCGGTGAGTACCGTGGCGGTCACCGCGCCGGGGACCGGGCCGAGTTGCTGATAGACGCCCGACCGCAGGTCGACGACGAGATCGCCGTCGGCCTCCGCCACGATCGCGTCGGACAATTCCGGACGCCACAGCGCCGCGAGTGTCCCGAAACCGGGCAACTTCGATCCACCGGACAGCCGGTAGGCCGGGATCGGGTCGGACGCGCGCACCGCGCCGAACAGTGCCGACCCGATACCCAGTCGACGGTAGGCCTTGTCGCGTTGTGTCTTGGTGAAGGAAGCGGCGTCGAGCGCGTCGAACAGCACTCCTGTGTAGCGTGAAAGTGCCGGTCGGGTCGGGGACACCCACAGCTTCGCGTTGCGTTCGAGCTCGTCGGACTGGCTGGCACTCAATCCGAGAGCGCGGGAGGATGCCTCCGGATCTGCGGCGAGATCGGCGAGGGACTGCACGAGCAGCTCGCGTGTCTCTGTCAGTTGCGGCATCGACAAGTCGCCGAGATCGAGGGGGGCGCCGTCGCCGCCGTCGGATTTCGTCTCGGAGGGGGGAAGAAGCACCAGCACGAGCGACAACCGTACCGATCGGGTGGACCGGGGCGCGAGGTAGGCTGACCGATCGTGATCACCCGCATGTCGCATCTGTTCCTTCGCACCCTCCGCGACGACCCGGCCGACGCCGAGGTCGCCAGCCACAAGCTGCTCGTCCGGGCAGGCTACGTGCGCCGCATCGCGCCGGGCGTGTACTCGTGGCTGCCACTGGGCCTGAAGGTGCTGCGTGAGGTGGAGCGGGTCGTCCGCGAGGAGATGAACGGCATCGGCGCGCAGGAGATCTCCCTGCCCGCGCTGCTTCCGCGCGACCCGTACGAGACGACGAACCGCTGGACCGAATACGGCGACAGCCTGTTCCGTCTGAAGGACCGCAAGGGTGGCGACTACCTGCTCGGCCCGACCCACGAAGAATTGTTCGCGCTCACCGTCAAGGGCGAATACAACTCGTACAAGGACTTCCCGGTCTCCCTGTACCAGATCCAGACCAAGTACCGCGACGAGGAACGTCCCCGCGCCGGGATCCTGCGTGGTCGCGAGTTCACCATGAAGGATTCTTACAGCTTCGACCTCACCGATGAGGGGCTAGCCGAGTCGTATCGCGCACACCGCGACGCATACGAGCGGATCTTCACGCGGCTCGGCGTGAAGTACGTGGTCGTGTCCGCGACGTCGGGCGCGATGGGGGGCAGCGCGTCGGAGGAGTTCCTCGCCGATTCGCCCGCCGGTGAGGACACCTATGTGCGGTGCGTCGAATCCGGTTACGCTGCCAATGTCGAGGCAGTGAAGACTCTCGCGCCGGCGCCCGTCCCGATCGACGGGCAGCCGGCGGCGGTTGTCCACGACACCCCCGACACCCCCACGATCGACACGCTCGTCTCTGCGGCCTCGCAGATCCTCGGCCGCGAAGTCGACGCCTCCGAGACGCTCAAGAACATCCTCGTGAAGATCCGGCAGCCCGGCGGTGAGTGGGAACTGCTCGGTATCGGCATCCCCGGCGACCGCGAGATCGACGACAAGCGACTCGAGGCATCCCTCGAGCCCGGTGAGGTTGCGCTGCTCGACGACGCAGACTTCGCCGCACATCGGTTCCTCGTCAAGGGCTACATCGGCCCCGAGGCATTGCTGGCGAACGGGGTGCGTTACCTCGTCGATCCCCGGGTCGTGGAGGGCACGTCCTGGATCACCGGCGCCGACGAGCACGGGAAGCACGTGTTCGGGCTGGTCGTCGGCCGCGATTTCACCCCCGACGGCACGATCGAGGCGGCAGAGGTACGCGACGGTGACCCGTCGCCCGACGGTGCCGGACCACTCGTCTCGGCCCGCGGCATCGAGATCGGCCACGTGTTCCAGCTCGGCCGCAAATACACCGACGCTTTCGAGGTGAACGTCCTCGGGGAGAACGGTAAGCCGGTGCGCCCCACCATGGGCTCGTACGGTGTCGGCGTCTCGCGACTCGTTGCCGTGGTCGCCGAGCAGCAGCACGACGACAAGGGCTTGCGCTGGCCCGCGGAGATCGCGCCGTTCGACGTGCACCTCGTGATCGCCAACAAGGACGAGCAGGCGCGAGACGGCGCCGAGGCGCTCGCGAAGGAACTGTCCGAAGCGGGCATCGACTTGCTCTTCGACGACCGCAAAGCATCGCCGGGTGTGAAGTTCAAGGATTCGGAACTACTCGGAATGCCGCTCGTCGTCGTGGTCGGCCGCGGCTTCGCCGACGGACACGTCGAACTGCGCGACCGCTTCACCGGCGAGGCCCGGGAGGTACCGATCGGTGACGCAGTGAGCGAGGTTCTCGCAGCGACCCGCCGCTGAATCCGCCGATGCCTGCGGATGAGGTGGTGGCAGGGGACACTGTGTTCCATGGCTCCTGATTGGGAACGCACCGACACGTACCTTTCCGACCTCCTCATCGGCAACGACCGAGCGACCGAGTCCGCGCTCGCGGCGAACACCGAGGCCGGTCTGCCTGCTATCGACGTCTCCCGCATGCAGGGCAAGTTCCTGCACCTGCTCGCACGCGCAATGGGCGCACGCGCTGTCCTCGAAATCGGCACGCTCGGCGGTTACAGCACAATCTGGCTGGCACGGGCCGTCGGCGACGGCGGGCGGGTGGTGACACTCGAATTCGAGCCCCGCCACGCCGAGGTCGCCCGCACGAACCTGGACCGCGCCGGTGTCGGCGGTGTCGTCGACATCCGCGTCGGCCCCGCTCTGGACTCGTTACCGCACCTCGAGGGCCCGTTCGATCTCGTGTTCATCGACGCAGACAAGGACAACAACTCCAACTACGTGCAGCACGCACTACGGCTCACCCGCCCCGGCAGCGTCATCATCGTCGACAACATCGTCCGCGGCGGTGCGATCGCCGACCCGGACGAGGACGACGAACGGGTCCGCGCGTCTCGGGATGTCCTTGCTCTGTTCGCATCCGAACCTCGACTGGACGCGACAGCATTGCAGACGGTGGGAGCGAAGAACTGGGATGGTTTCGCGATGGCGCTGGTCGTCGGTTGACAGCGCTGCCGGACCGACTCTCCCCGCATTGTCCTGATCCGATTTGTCTGATCCGCGTGGTCCCGATCCGCCACTGCGCTCCGAATGATCAGGATGCGCCGAACACCACGTCCCCGGTGAAGCCGATCATCCACTGCACGCCGTACTTGTCGGTGCACATGCCGAAGCGCTCGGCCCATTCCACCTTCCCCAGCGGCATGGATACCTCACCGCCTTCGGACAGCCCGCCGAACACCCGGTCGGCTTCTTCGGCGCTCTCGGCGTCGATCGAGATCGCGAAATTCGTTCCGGCAGAGACGCTGCCCATCGCTTCGGGGACGTCGGATCCCATGAGCATGCTGTCGCCCAACGGGAGCGCGACGTGTGCGACGCCGTTCTTCTGTTCCTCGGTCAGCTCCATGTCGCCGGTGTCCATGTCGCTGAAGCGTGCCAGCTGTAGTTCCCCGCCGAAGATGGACTGGTAGAAGGTGAATACTTCTTCGGTGTTGCCGTTGAAATTCAAGTACGGGTCGACTGATTTCATGGTGTGCTCCCATATCGCTGGACGGACGGTCGCGCACCCGCAGTCTAGTGCGCCGATATGTTGCCAACAGGAGGAATGACGGCGGTCGAACGGTCAGCTCTCCTGCCAGCCGGGCCGCACCAGACCGGACTCGTAGGCCAGCACCACCAACTGGGTCCTGTCCCGCGCACCGAGCTTGAGCAGAATCCGGCTCACATGGGTGCGCACCGTCGCGGGGCTCAGGAACAGTCGGTCGCCGATCTCACGGTTCGTCAGGCCCTCGGCAACCAGAACCATCACTTCCCGCTCGCGATCGGTGAGCCGCTCGAGCCCCGGCGCGGGTGGTGCCTGCTTCGTGTGTGCGGCGAACTCCGCCACCAACTTTCGTGTCACCGACGGTGAGAGCAGTGCCTCTCCCTCGGCCACCACCCGTACCGCACGAACCAGATCTGCCGGTTCGGTGTGTTTGACGAGGAAACCGGTCGCGCCCACTCGCATCGCTTCGAACACATACTCGTCGAGTTCGAATGTCGTCAACACCACCACCCGCACCGAAGCCAGCGCGGGATGGGCCGCGATTCGCGCCGTGGCAGCGAGTCCGTCGAGATGTGGCATGCGAATATCCATCAACACCACGTCCGGGACGAGTGCCGCGGTCATCGCCACCGCAGCCTCGCCGTCGGCGGCCTCGCCGACCACGATGATGCCGTCCTGCGCGTCGAGCAGCGCCACGAACCCGGCCCGCACGAGAGCCTGATCGTCGGCCACCACAACCCGGATCGTCATCTGGTCACCTCGTGCTCGTGGGGAGTGGCCACTCGGCTCGAACCCGGAAACCGCCGTCGGGCCGCGGCCCCGCCGAGAACGTACCGCCGAGCGCGCAAGCCCGCTCACGCATACCGGCGATCCCGTTGCCGCCGCCGCTGACCTCGGATGGACCGGGCTCCCCGCGCATCGGCGGAGACTTGGTGCCGATACGGTTGTCGACGCTGAGCAGGAGGCGTTGCGCGGTATAGGTGACGGTCACGGTCGCGGGTGCGCCGCCCGCGTGGCGCGCCACGTTCGTCAGTGACTCCTGCACGATCCTCGTCGCAGCAACATCGATGAGATTCGGCAAGCGGACCGGCGTACCCCGTACCTGGGTCTCGACGTCCACGCCGGCAGCACGTGCACGGTCGACGACAGCATCGAGATCGGCGATCCGCGGGGCCGGCGTGGTCTGCAATCCCTCGCCGCCGCTGCGCAACGAGGCGAGAAGCGCGTGCACCTCGTCGATCGCCTCGCGGCTGGTGGTTTTGATCGTGCTCAGAGCGGGACGCGCCCGTTCGGGATGTGCATCGAACAACTCGAGCGCGACCGACGACTGCACGTGGATCAACGACAGACTGTGTGCCAGTACGTCGTGCAGTTCGCGCGCGATCTCGAGGCGTTCCTCGCTCGCATGTCGTCGACGTTCCTCCGCGGCCGACCGCTCGGCGGCCGCCAGCCGTTCCTGCCGAGCCAGGCGGGCCGTGCGGCGTTGCCGAATGATCTCCGCCAGTGCGACGAGCACCAGCAGCCACGCCGCGATTCCAGCGGCCTGGACCGCACTCGGCGACTCCGCGGGGAAGAACGCCGGTCCGCCCCACACGAAATACGCATAGCCGATCGCAGGCAGCGGATACGTGCGCCATCGTGATCCGACGGTGCTCGCGGTGAGGAACGCGACGATCAGCGACAGGAACACCGGACCGTACCCGTAGCCGCGCGAAAAATAGGTCGCGGTCGCGGTCAAGACGATGAGCAGCGCCGTCATCGGATACCGACGCCGCACGCACAGGGCGATCGGCCCGACCAGCAGCAGGACGTACCCGACGGTGTCGAGCGGGACGGCCTGTGTCTGCGCGATGTTCGCGGCGCGGCTGCCGATGAGCTGGATCACCGCAATGGCCGCGGCCGATCCCACATCGATCAGCACTGCCGGGCCGCTCGGTGGAAATATCCGGCCGAGCCAGGAGGAATTGCCCTCAGTGCCGCCGGTAGTGACCACAAGCCCGAAGGTAGACCAGTGCGAACTGTGCTGTCATCGTCCGCGGCGCGTAGTACGACCGACGCCTCGAGGCCGATGTGCCGACATGCCTGTGCAGCGCATTGTCGAATCATGTCGAACGAAATCGTGGCCACAGACAGATTGACCAAGCGGTACGGCACGCAGACCGCTGTGGACTCGGTCGATCTACACGTACACGGCGGTGAGGTCTACGGATTCCTCGGTCCCAACGGTGCCGGCAAGACGACGACGCTGCGCATGTTGGCGGGGCTCGTCCGGCCCACCTCGGGATCCGCGACGGTCTTCGGAGACCCTCCGGGAACACCGGCCGTCGCGTCGCGCGCGGGTGTGCTCATCGAATCCCCGGGCTTCTACCCGTATCTGTCCGGCCGCGACAACCTCCGGGTGCTGGCCCGATACCGGGCCCTTCAGGACATGCATGTCGAGGCGGCACTGCACCGTGTCGGCCTGCTGGACCGCGGAGACGACCCGTATCGCACCTACTCGCTGGGTATGAAACAGCGACTCGGCGTTGGCGCCGCATTGCTCGGTGAGCCGGAGCTGCTGATCCTCGACGAACCCACCAACGGCCTGGACCCCGCGGGGATGGCCGAGATGCGCGACCTCGTCGTCGACCTCGCCGACCACGGTCACGCGGTGCTGTTGTCGAGTCACATGCTCGCCGAGGTCCAAGAGGTGTGCGATCGCGTCGGAGTCATTTCGCACGGCCGCCTCGTTGCTGAATCCACTGTCGCCGATCTGCGCGGCGACAGCAGACTTGCAGTCCGAGCCGAGCCTCTCGACGAGGCGCGCAGGGTCCTTGCGCTGCTGGTGTCGGACGCCGCGCTCAGTTGCGACGGGGACCTGCTGCTCGTCGACATCGACGAAGAGCGGACACCTGGACTGGTGCGGGCATTGGTCGGTGCCGGGATCGAACTGCACGAACTGACCCGGCGTGAGCAGTCGCTCGAAGATGTCTTCTTCCGCATGACCACCGACGCACACGAACAATCGTGAACGAGTAGTTCATGAGCGACAAGGAGCTGTGATGAACACCGTGATTGCCGGGACGCGCGCAGAGCTGCAACGTCTGCGGACATGGTCGACGATGTGGGTACTGCTCGCGTCGTGGATCGTGCTGAACCTCGTCTTCCTGTATGTCTTCAATTACATCACCTTCCGAACCGGGGGAACGACCGGTATGTCGAGCACCGCACCCGCGGAGGTGCTGCTGGACCGGATGCTGCCGGGTGCCGTGCCCTCGGTCTTCACCCAGGGGATGGCGATGTTCGGCGGCGCGCTCATGCTGATACTCGGCGCCCTGACCGTCGGTAGCGGATACGCCTGGGGCACCTGGAAGACCGCCTTCACTCAGGGGCCGTCGCGGATAGCGGTGATCGGTGCGACCTTGGCGATGCTCGGCGCCGTGGTGCTCGTCCTCGTAGTCGTCGTGTGCGTGATCGATCTGGGGGTCGCGGCGCTCATCGCAGGTGTCGAATCCCGATCCGCGGCACTGCCGGAGCTGGGGGCACTGCTGCGGGCGCTCGGCGCCGGTGCATTGATTCTGGGGATGTGGACGAGTGCCGGGGCGCTGATCGGCGCGGTCGCGCGTGGACCGGCCCTGTCGGTCGGGCTCGGCCTGGTATGGGTCCTCGTCGTCGAGAATCTGCTGCGCGGCGTCGGTGCGGTTCTCGAACCGGTGACGTTGGTGACCGATTGGCTGCCCGGCACCGCGGCGGGGTCGTTGGCCGGTGCTCTTCGCGGTGGCGCCGGGGGTGACGCGACACCCGGTGTCGTGGATATTCTGAGCGGCCCGACCGCCGCGGGGGTGCTCGCGGGCTACCTCCTCGTGTTCACCGCCGCAACCGTGTGGTGGATGCGCCGCCAGGAAGTGTGACCGCGCGTGGTCGGCCGGGTTCTCAGGATCGACCGGGAAACGGCACCGTCGGGGGAACCGTTCCGAGGTGGATGCGCCACTGCGCGCCACGCAACGCGGCGTCGGTGAGTGCTTCGATCGCGTTCGCGCGGGTCGGTTCGCTTCGAGCCCGCTCGACCACCGACCGCCACGCGACCGTGGTGTCGCTTTCGATCTGGACTGCGAGCTGCGCCGCACTCACCGGATCGACGACGGGAAACGGCACCGTGTATCCGGGCGCCGCGACCGGCGGCTCGACACCGACGGCGATCAGCGCGTCGATCGTGGCGTCGCGGCGCGCTCGGTGCGCCGCGGTGTCGGCTGCGACGTCGTCGGTACGTGCCGGGTCTGCGAATGCAGCCACGACCCCGTACCCGAACACAGCGGAGTGCTCGGCTGAGAGGGCGTCGACGAGGGATTGCTGCTCGGGGCCGAGCTCGGGCGACGTCACGGCAGCAACACCGCCGTCTGGACCGCGCATGCGGCGCTGATCGAGGCAAGCAGGCCTGCGCGGAATCCCTGCTGGGTACGGCCGAGGTCAGCCGCACCGCGCTGCGACTGCATCAGGCGTTCGCGCAGCAACTCGACGGTCGGTGTGTCGCCGGCCGCAACGGTCGTGGTCGACGACGGAGGAGTGTCACTCGTCGTGGCGCCTGCCGCCCGAGCGATCTCGGCTTCGAGCGCGTCGGCGTGCGCTGTGCGTTCGACGTTGATCGTGGTCAGCGGTTCGGTGAGGTCGGGGGCGAGCGCAACGAGGGTGGTCGCGGTCGACGCATCGGTGCGGGCCCGTGCGGCCTGAGCGAGCAGCGGGTCGGGTTCGGGCTCGCTGTCGTCGGTGATCCCGCACCCGGTTACAGCCACCACCGAGACTCCTCCTGCAGCAGCCGAGCACCATCGCAGCAGGGTTCGTCGGGACATCGCGGATCGCGTCACTGGCATCGGCACCGGACCATCCTGCCAGTCGGGTGTGACGGACAACGACCCCGGCCTGGTCACGGTGCGGCGGATTGCACGTTAGGCTGGACATCTGCCGGAACGCCCGTCCCGGCCGGTGTTTGCTGCGATCACAATTGAACGAGGAGCCCGCTCACCATGCCTGTGCCACCCCCGGAAAGGATCGTCGAGCTCGTCACGGACCTTCTCGACAACGAGGGCTACGACCTCGAGGACGTGGTCGTGACCGCCGCCGGAAAGCACAGCACCGTTCGTCTGATGGTCGACAGCGATGCAGGACTCGGACTCGACGAGGCGGCCCGCCTCAGTCGCTTGGCGTCCGACGCCTTCGATTCCGTCTCCGACTTCGGGGAATCCCCGTACGTCCTCGAAGTGACGAGTCCGGGCATCGGCAGGCCGCTCACCCTCGATCGGCACTGGCGGCGCGCTCAGGGCCGTAAGGCTCGGATCGAGACCGCCGACGAGACGTTCGTCGCTCGGGTCGGCGAGCTCGTCGGCGGCACCCTTCGTGTCGTGGCGTCCGACAGGCAGGGGCCGTTCGTCCGATCCCTGCCGTTGTCCGACGTGCGCAACGCAGTGGTCGAGATCGAGTTCTCCCCGCCGAATGCGCGGGAGCTGGAACTCGCCGGTGGGCTGCCGGACGGGCGCGTGCAGGCCGGCGAGATCGACGAGAACGCGGTGGGTGAGGACGCGGCAGACGACGACACGAACACGGTGGACGACGGCACCGGAAGTAACGAACTGAGGATGGACAAGTGAATATCGAAATTGCGGCGCTGAGGATGCTGGAGTCGGAGAAGAACATACCGTTCGACGAGCTCATCGAGACGCTCGAGACGGCGTTGCTCACCGCCTACCGGCACGTCGACGGACATCAGCCACGTGCGCGCGTGGTGGTCGATGTGAAGACCGGAGCGATCCAGGTGCTCGCCGAGGAACGCGACGAGGACGGCAACGTCATCGCCGAATGGGACGACACCCCCGAGAACTTCGGGCGCATCGCAGCGACCACCGCACGCCAGGTGATCATGCAGCGGATCCGCGACGCCGAACACGAACAGAGGTTCGGTGAGTTCTCCACCCACGAGGGTGAGATCGTCAGCGGCGTCGTCCAGCGCGACTCCCGCGCCAACGCCCGCGGCATGGTGGTCGTCAAGATCGGCGGCGACGCCAGTGCCACCGAGGGGCTGATCCCGCCGGCCGAGCAGGTCCCGGGGGAGAACTACGAACACGGCGACCGCATCAAGTGCTACGTCGTCGGCGTCTCGCGCGGGCAGCGCGGACCGCAGATCACGCTGTCGCGCACGCACCCGAACCTGGTTCGCAAGCTGTTCGCACTCGAGGTTCCCGAGATCGCCGACGAGTCCGTCGAGATCGTCGCGGTCGCGCGGGAGTCCGGCCACCGTTCGAAGATCGCTGTGTACTCGGTCGTGCCCGGGCTCAACGCGAAGGGCGCGTGCATCGGGCCGATGGGTCAGCGCGTGCGCAATGTGATGCGCGAACTCGGCGAAGAGAAGATCGACATCATCGACTTCGACGAGGACCCCGCGAAGTTCGTCGGCAACGCATTGTCGCCGTCGAAGGTGGTGTCCGTCACGGTCGTGGACCCGGATGCGCGGGCCGCACGGGTGGTCGTCCCCGACTTCCAACTGTCGCTCGCGATCGGGAAAGAAGGGCAAAACGCGCGTCTCGCAGCACGCCTGACGGGATGGCGAATCGACATCCGGAGCGACGCCGCACCCGTCGAGGTCGAGGACGCGGGCGAGTCCTCGACAAGCGGGTGAGGGTGGGATGCGGGATTTCGGGCAAAACAGCGGTACAGTGGTCGATGGTTCAGCATGACCTGCCCTCCGTCTGCCCGGAGCGCACCCATCCGGTGCGTACGTGCATCGGATGTCGGCAGCGAACGCTGGCTGCCGAACTGCTGAGGATTGTGGCGCGCGGCTCGGAACCGGAAGGTTTCGTGGTCGTCCCCGATCCGGGGCGCAGGCTTCCTGGGCGAGGTGCATGGCTGCATCCCACCGCGGAGTGTCTGAACCTGGCCGTTCGGCGTCGAGCATTCGGCAGAGCACTGAAGGTGTCCGGCGGTCCGGACATCTCGGCGCTGGATCAGCTGGTCGGGTCCATGGCGGAGGGGTTGCACGACGACCCCGACGACGGGACACCAACAGTGACATCGAACTCTGAGAAGAACAGGCACGAACACTCATGAGCACACCGTGAAGCACCAGCGATGAACGTCCATCGGAGATAACCCGAGGTCGTGCGGGCATTGGCCGCTCGACCTCATCAGTGAGGAGAGCAGTGGCAGGCAAGGCCCGCGTGCACGAGTTGGCAAAAGAACTCGGTGTCACAAGTAAGGAACTACTCGCAAAGCTCAAGGAGCAAGGCGAGTTCGTGAAGTCAGCATCGTCGACGGTCGAGCCTCCGGTGGCCCGCCGTCTGCGCGAGTCGTTCGGAAGGACGCAGGGCGCCGACGCGTCGGCCGCAAAGGCCGCGCCCACGCCGGGCCCCCGTCCCGGCGCACCGCGCCCGGGCCCGCGCCCGGCACCTGCGCCCCCAGCGTCCGCCGAACGCGCAGCTCCCGCAGAAGGTGCAGCTCCGGCTACGGAGGCACCGGCGGCTCAGACACCAGCACCGACCCCTTCGGCGCGTCCCAAGCCCGGTGCTCCCAAGCCTGCCGCTCCGGCGCCCGCGGCTCCGGCAGCGCCGGTCGCCAAGGCGGCCACCCCGGCGGATGCTCAGGCTCCCGCTGCCAAGCCCGGGCCGAAGGCTCCGACGCCGGGCCCGAAGCCGGCTCCGCGTCCGGGGCCGAAGTCGCCGCGTGTCGGCAACAACCCGTACTCATCCGCTCCTGCCGAGCGGCCCGCTCCGCGTCCGGGCGGTCCTCGCCCGGGGCCCGGCGGACCGCGCCCGACGCCGGGTCAGGGTGGACCCCGCCCGACTCCCGGGCAGGGACGCCCGGCCGCCGGGGGTCAGCGTCCGGCTCCGGGTCAGAGCGGCCCCCGCCCGACGCCCGGTCAGGGGGGACCGCGTCCGTCCCCCGGCTCCATGCCTCCGCGCCCGAACCCGGGTGCGATGCCGCAGCGTGCGGCACGTCCGGCCGCATCCGGTCGTCCCGGTCGCCCGGGCGGCGCACCCGGCGGGCGCCCCGGCGGTGGCGGTGGCTACCGCGGTGGGGGAGCCGGTGGTGGCGCAGGCGGCGGTGCCGGCGCTGGTGCTCCCGGTGGTTTCCGGGGTCGTCCCGGCGGTGGCGGTGGACGTGGACGTGGTGGCGCTGCCGGTGCGTTCGGCCGTCCCGGTGGAGCTCCGCGCCGGGGCCGCAAGTCGAAGCGGCAGAAGCGGCAGGAATACGATTCGATGCAGGCGCCCGCCGTCGGTGGCGTGCGGCTGCCGCGCGGCAGCGGCGAGACGATCCGTCTCGCACGCGGCGCGTCGCTGTCCGACTTCGCCGAGAAGATCGACGCGAACCCCGCAGCGCTCGTGCAGGCCCTGTTCAACCTCGGTGAGATGGTCACGGCCACTCAGTCGGTCAACGACGAGACGCTCGAGCTGCTCGGCTCGGAGATGAACTACGTCGTGCAGGTCGTCTCGCCAGAAGACGAGGACCGCGAGCTGCTCGAGTCGTTCGACATCCAGTACGGCGAGGACGAAGGTGGCGAGGAAGACCTCCAGCAGCGTCCTCCGGTGGTCACGGTCATGGGTCACGTCGACCACGGCAAGACCCGACTGCTGGACACCATCCGCAAGGCCAACGTCCGCGAGGCGGAGGCCGGTGGCATCACGCAGCACATCGGCGCCTACCAGGTCTTGACGCACCTCAACGGTGAAGATCGCCTGATCACCTTCATCGACACCCCGGGTCACGAGGCGTTCACCGCCATGCGTGCTCGCGGTGCGAAGTCGACGGACCTCGCGATCCTCGTGGTCGCAGCGGACGATGGCGTCATGCCGCAGACGGTCGAAGCGATCAACCACGCCCAGGCGGCCGAGGTGCCGATCGTGGTTGCGGTGAACAAGATCGACAAGGAGGGGGCGAACCCTCAGAAGATCCGTCAGCAGCTCACCGAGTACGGCTTGATCACCGAGGAATACGGCGGCGAAACCATGTTCGTCGATATCTCGGCGAAGCAGGGTCTGCACATCGACGAACTGCTCGAGGCCGTGCTGCTCACTGCGGATGCGTCCCTCGACCTGCGAGCGAACCCCGACATGGAGGCGCAGGGTGTCGCCATCGAGGCGCACCTCGACCGCGGGCGCGGCCCGGTGGCCACTGTCCTGATCCAGCGCGGCACGCTGCGTGTCGGCGACTCCATCGTTGCCGGCGACGCGTACGGCCGCGTGCGACGCATGGTCGACGAGTTCGGTGAGGACGTGCACGAGGCGCTGCCCTCACGACCCGTCCAGGTCATCGGCTTCACCTCGGTGCCCGGCGCCGGCGACAACCTGGTCGTGGTCGACGAAGACCGCATTGCTCGGCAGATCGCCGACCGGCGCAATGCGCGCAAGCGCAACGCTCTGGCGGCGAAGAGTCGCAAGCGGATCAGCCTCGAGGATCTCGATGCAGCACTCAAGGAGCACAACGAGCTCAACCTCATTCTCAAGGGCGACAACTCGGGTACCGTCGAGGCCCTCGAAGAGGCGCTCATGGGTATCGACATCGACGACGAGGTGCGTCTGCGGGTCATCGACCGCGGTGTCGGTGGTGTCACCGAGACCAACGTCAACCTCGCTGCGGCGTCGAATGCCGTGATCATCGGCTTCAACGTGCGCGCCGAAGGCAAGGCTACGGAACTGGCGAACCGCGAGGGCGTCGACATCCGCTACTACTCGATCATCTACCAGGCGATCGACGAAGTGGAGAAGGCTCTCAAGGGCATGCTCAAGCCGATCTACGAGGAGGTCGAACTCGGCCGCGCCGAGATCCGCGCGATCTTCAAGTCGTCGAAGGTCGGCAACATCGCCGGTTGCCTCGTGCAGTCGGGCATCGTCAAGCGCAACGCCAAGGCGCGTCTGCTCCGCGACAACAATGTGGTTGCGGAGACCGTCACGATCTCCACGCTGCGGCGTGAGAAGGACGACGTCGTCGAGGTGCGTGAAGGCTACGAATGCGGTCTGACGATCACCTACTCCGACATCAAGATCGGCGACGTGATCGAGGCATACGAGCTGCGCGAGAAGCCGCGCGACTGACACCTCTCGACCGGTGGCGGTGGACGACCATGTCGTCCGCCGCCACGGGTGTGTCGAGAGAATCCGGATTCGACGGGAGGGCCGACGATGTATCTGGGAGCGCTCGAGCTGGACATCCTCCTGGGCGACGTCCATTCGCTCAAGGGGAAGCGATCGCTGATCAAACCGGTGCTCGCGGAACTGCGTCGACTGGGTGTCTCGGCATCGGAGACCGGCGACCAGGACCTGCATCGGCGAACGAAGCTCGGTGTGGCGGTAGCCGCACCCGACCTGGCGCACATACGCGAGATACTCGACAAGTGCGAGCGGCTCGCCGCCGACCGTCCCGAATTGGAGTTGCTCTCCACCAGACGAAGAGTGTTCGGCCCGGAAGACTGACGGACCGACGCAACACAGAGAGTGGTCGCCGGAGACCGGCGACCGAGGAGGAACGAACGACATGGCCGATCCAGCACGCGCGCGCCGTCTTGCGAAGCGCATCTCCACCATCGTTGCCACCGCGATCGACCATGAGATCAAGGACCCACGGCTCGAATTCATCACGATCACCGACGCAAAGGTCACGTCCGACCTGCACGACGCGACCGTCTACTACACCGTGCGCGGCGCAGATCTGAACACCGAGCCAGACCTCGAGTCGGCAGCAGCGGGGCTCGAGAAGGCCAAGGGTATCCTGCGATCGAAGGTCGGTGCGGCGACCGGTGTCCGATTCACCCCGACACTGACATTCGCGACCGATACCGTCCCGGAGACTGCTCGTCACATGGAAGAGCTGCTCGAGCGGGCACGTGCGGCGGACGACGAGGTGGCACGGGCACGCGAGGGAGCGGTCCCCGCCGGCGATTCCGACCCGTACAAGGAACCTCGCGAACGTGACGACGACGAATAGCGACACCATGTCCGAATCCGAATCGCCGCCTGGCCACGACAGCGCAATCGACCTCGACGGCGCTGTCGCACTGCTCTCCGCTGCGGAGACGGTGACGGTGCTGTGCCACGTCCAGCCCGATGCCGACACTCTCGGTAGCGGGCTCGCCCTCGGTCTGGCACTCGAACGACGAAGGATTCCCGTGCAGGTGGCATTCGCGACGCCCGACACGGTGCCGCTGTCGATGCGAGGCCTCCCGGGTGTTCATCTGATCGTTCCGGCGGATGACGTTCGAGAGGAGGTGGATCTGCTCGTCGCCGTGGACTGCGGCACGGCCGGCCGCCTGGGAGACTTGCGTACCCGCCTCGGCGGTGCCCGGAACTCCCTGGTCATCGACCACCACCGATCGAATACCCGGTTCGGGACCCACAATCTCATCGATGCAGACGCCGAGGCCACTGCGGCGGTCCTCACGGACGTTTTCGACACCTGGGGCGTCGAGATCGATACGGACATCGCACACTGCCTGTTCGCGGGGCTCGCCACCGACACCGGATCGTTCCGGTGGGTGCGTCCGGGTACACACACGCTCGCGGAGCGGCTACTCGCGACCGGAATCGACGGTGCCGGCATCACTCGCACGCTGCTCGACACGCACCCGTTCGGGTGGTTACCGATGCTCTCGGCGGTCCTCGCGTCCGCGACGCTGATACCGGAGGCCGCGAGCGGTCGTGGGTTGGTGTACGCGTTGGTGCGTCGGACGGACTCCGCGGGTCTCGGTGCCGAAGAGATCGAAAGCGTCATCGACATCGTGCGCACCACGGTGGAAGCCGAGGTTGCGGCGGTGTTCAAGGAAGTCGATTCCCAGGAGTGGACGGTCTCGTTGCGCTCCAAACGCGACGTGGATGTCTCGCTCGTGGCGACTTCCCTGGGAGGAGGCGGACACCGCTTCGCATCCGGCTACACAGCGCTCGGCGATCCGGATCAGATTGTCGCTGCCCTGCGGGCATCGCTCGCCTGATGGCGTCGACCGAGCACTCGACGCCCGCCGTCGACGTCTCACCTCGACGGATATTCGGGCTCGCGCTGCCCGCACTGGGTGTGCTCGCGGCGGAGCCGCTCTACCTGCTGTTCGATATCGCAGTCGTAGGTCGCCTCGGCGCGCTTCCCCTCGCGGGTCTGGCGATCGGCGGACTTCTTCTCGCGCAGGTCACCACTCAGCTGACCTTCCTGTCGTACGGAACCACCGCCCGGGCCGCGCGGTTCCACGGCGCCGGCCGGCACGAGGCTGCCGTTACGGAAGGTATCCAGGCGACCTGGCTCGCGGTGGGCATCGGCACCGCGATCGTCATCCTCGGCCAGCTGCTCGCCGCGCCGGTCGCGGCCCTGATCGCAGGCGACGACGAGATCGCAGCGGCCGCCGTGTCCTGGCTTCGCGTCGCACTGTTCGGTGCGCCACTGATCCTCATCAGCCTGGCCGGGAACGGATGGATGCGCGGAGTGCAGGACACCACGAGACCGCTGCGATTCGTGGTCGTGGGCCTGGTGCTTTCGGCGGTGTTGTGCCCGATCCTCGTGCACGGACTCCTCGGTGCTCCGCGGTGGGAACTCGTCGGGTCGGCTGTCGCGAACGTCGTGGGGCAGTTCGTCGCCGCGGCATTGTTCGTCGTGGCGTTACTACGGTCCGATGTGTCGTGTAGGCCGCGTCGCTCGGTGATGGTGGCGCAACTACATCTCGGCCGCGACCTGATCGCACGGAGCCTGGCGTTCCAGGCGTGTTTCCTGTCTGCTGCCGCAGTGGCGGCACGGTTCGGTGCCGCCGCCGTGGCCGGGCATCAGGTGGTTCTCCAACTGTGGAACTTCGTCACCCTCACCCTCGATTCTCTCGCTATCGCTGCGCAGGCGCTCGTCGGTGCAGCACTCGGTGCCGGCGACGCGCGTGGCGCGAATCGGATCGCCTGGCGGGTGACGGCGTGGTCGGCCGTGTTCGGGGCATCCCTGGCCGCCGTCTTCCTCGTCGGCAGGACTGTCATTCCCGGGTTGTTCTCTGCCGACGATGCGGTGCTCGGTCAGATCGATGTCGCGTGGTGGTTCTTCGTCGCGATCATGCCTCTTGCCGGTGTGGTCTTCGCTCTCGACGGGGTGTTGCTCGGGGCGGGCGACGCGGCATACCTCCGTAACGCGACGCTGGCCTCCGCTCTCTTCGGGTTCCTGCCGTTCATCTGGTGCTCGCTCGCCTTCGGCTGGGGACTGGCGGGAATTTGGACAGGGCTTACGGTGTTCATCGTGTTTCGGATGATCGCGGTTGTCGGGCGTGTCCTGGCAGGGCGATGGGCGGTGACGGGCGCGGACCGTCAGGTCCGCCTGAACGAGGAATCAGGAGGGTAGTGCCGGTGTCGGCGAAACTGTGGGCGGTGAGCGACATACATGTGGCTCATCGAGGAAACCGGCCTGTCACCGAGGATTTGTTCCCCGAGTCTGCCGACGACTGGCTGATCGTGGCCGGGGACGTCTCGGAGAAGACGGACGATATCCGCTGGGCGCTGAAGCTGCTCAGTGAACGCTTCGCGAAGGTGATCTGGGTTCCCGGCAATCACGAATTGTGGACCACCGCGAAGGACCCGGTGCAGATGCACGGCGTCGCTCGCTACGACTATCTGGTGACCATGTGCCGTGAACTCGGTGTGATCACGCCGGAAGATCCGTACCCGGTGTGGGAGGGCGACGACGGGCCGGTCACGCTCGTGCCGATGTTCCTGCTGTACGACTACTCGTTCCTGCCGGATGGCACCACCACCAAGGCAGACGGACTGGCATTGGCGCGGGAGCGCAACGTGGTCGCGACGGACGAATTCTTGCTGAAGCCCGACCCGTACATCACCCGCGACACGTGGTGCCGTGCGCGCCTCGAGCAGACCCGTGCGCGGCTCGACGCGCTCGATCCGGAGCTGCCGACGGTGCTGATTAATCATTTCCCGCTCGTGCGTGAACCCACACGGATGCTGTTCTATCCCGAGTTCGCGCTGTGGTGCGGTACCACCGAGACCGCCGACTGGCACCTGCGGTACCGGGCGTTGTGCAGCGTATACGGGCACCTCCACATCCCGCGGACGACCTACTACGACGGGGTTCGCTTCGAGGAGGTGTCGGTCGGATACCCACGCGAATGGCAGCGACGGGGCCTTCCCGACAACGTGCTGCGCCAGATCCTGCCCGTCCCGGATTACCCGCCGGGCACGCTCAACAAGTGGGGCGGTCACTTCACCGTGACCCCCGAGATGGAAGCCGAAGCCGAGAAGTTTCGGGCGCAACGAGAGAAGGAACTGCGGTGACAGAGCCGACGGCCAGCCCCCAGGTAGGTACACACGACGGTCTGATCGCGCGGATCGTTCCGGACGGTGTCGCTGCCGCGGAACTGTTCGTAGACCCACCTGGCCTGGTGGCACACCCACAGGAGGAACCTCTCATCGCCCGGGCGGTCGAGAAACGTCGCCGCGAGTTCATCGGCGCGCGACACTGTGCACGTCAGGCCATGAGCCGACTCGGAGTGGATCCGGCCCCGATCCTCAAGGGCGACAGGGGTGCACCGGTCTGGCCGCGGGGAGTGGTCGGTAGCCTCACACACTGCGACGGCTACCGTGGCGCCGTCCTCGGCTACTCGCTGCAGGTCCGTTCGCTCGGGATCGACGCCGAGCCACACGACCGCCTCCCGGACGGTGTCCTCGACGCCGTCAGTCTCGACGTCGAACGCGCTTGGCTCGCCTCGACCACCGACGCCGACCTGCATTGGGACCGGGTGCTGTTCTGCGCCAAGGAAGCCACCTACAAGGCCTGGTTTCCGCTCACCGGCCGGTGGCTCGGTTTCGAAGACGCCCACATCACGTTCGACCGCGACGAATCGGGCGCGACTTCGGGCACATTCCGGTCGACGTTGCTGGTCCCGGGCGATACCTCGGACGGACCGCCGCTGACAGGCTTCGAGGGGCGTTGGCTGGTGGACGACGGCCTGGTGCTCACTGCGATCACAGTGCGCTGACCATGACCGAATCCACCTCCGAGAACCCCGCGCTCGCCCGCGCCGGACTGCTCGTCGTCGACAAACCGGCGGGCATGACAAGCCACGATGTCGTCGCTCGGTGTCGCAAACTGATGGGTACCCGCAAAATCGGCCACGCCGGCACCCTCGACCCGATGGCAACCGGGGTTCTGGTGCTCGGCGTCGAACGCGCCACCAAGCTGCTGGGTCTGCTGGCGCTGACTACCAAGTCGTACACTGCCACGATCCGCCTCGGTCAGAGCACGGTCACCGATGACGCGGAAGGTGAGGTTCTCGAGACCGTCGATGCGTCGACGGTGACCGATGACAGGATCGCCGCGGAAATCACCGCTCTCACCGGCGATATCGAACAGGTCCCCGCCAGCGTCAGCGCGATCAAGATCGACGGTAAGCGGGCATACGCGCGGATGCGCGAAGGCGAAGCCGTGGAGATCCCCGCGCGCCCGGTCACCGTGTCGCGGTTCGAAATCCTCGCTCGCCGCGACCTCGCGGAGGACGGGTTCGTCGATCTCGAGGTCGAGGTCGACTGCTCCTCCGGGACGTACATCCGGGCCCTGGCCCGGGACCTCGGTGCCGCACTGGATGTCGGCGGACACCTCACTGCACTGCGGCGCACGACAGTGGGTCCATTCGGTCTCGAACACGCGCGCACCCTCGAGCAGCTGGCGGACGATCCGACGCCGAGCCTCGACCTCGACGCCGCGATCCACACGGCGTTCGCGACGCGCTCGGTCACCGCCGACGAGGCCGTGGTGCTGTCGCACGGCCGTTGGCTCGATCCTGTGGGTATGCCGGGTGTCTACGCGGCGATCGATCCGCAGGGACGCGCGGTGGCGTTGCTCCAGGAGAAGGGCACGCGGGCGTCACCGGTGTTCGTCGTTCGCCCGTCGAACATCTGAGGACGTTCCGTCGGCGATCCGTTCCGAGACGGGGCCCAGGCGACGCATGAGTCGTTCGAGGAGTAGCTCGGCAGCGGGCGTCCGTATATCGGGGTGACAGACGAGGCCGACCATGACGCTGATCTCTGCCTCGTCGGCGTCGACGAGCACGGCCCCTCCGCCGGGAGCGAGGCTGCGCGGGACGACCAGTAGACCCATATTCCGTGTGTGCAGGTCCCAGGCCATGGCGGGGGTCGAGACCTGGACGGCGATCTCGAGGCGGGTCCGGGCTCGTCGCGCTGCCGATTCGAGGGCGTCGCGTGCGCCCGCGCCGGCATCGAGGACCACAAGCGGTTCGGTACTCAGATCGGTGATCGCGACGGTGGTTGGCGTGGCCGGAAGGCCGACCACTATGAGCGGGTCGCGCATCAGTTCCACCCACCGCAGGTGCGTCGGGCCGGTGCGCACCACGATCGCGATGTCGAGTGCTCCGTCGGACACCGACCGACTCAGGTCGTCGCTCGATGCGGAGGTGATGACGAGCTCGATACCGGGGAACTCGGCGGCGAACGCTGCGAGAGCGTCGGCCAGTTCGGGAAGTTCGGCGCCCGTCACCAGGCCCAGTCGTATCCGTCCGCGACGGATCCCTGCGACGTCGTCGACTGCCTGTTGCACACTGTCGAGTGCGGTGAGCGCGGCCCGAGCCCTCGGTAGAGCTGCCTCGCCCGGATGTGAGAGCCGGACCTGACGGCTCGTGCGGGTGAACAGTCGTTGTCCGAGAATCGATTCGAGCTCTTTGATCCGTGAGCTGATCGTCGATTGCGCGATCCCGAGCCGGTCGGCTGCGGCCCCGAACGACTCCTCCTCTGCCACGGCGACAAACGCTTCGAGCTTGAGCACATCCATCACAATTGTCGATTCTACGCATCGCATTGATCGGTTGGATTAATTGATGGAAGACGCGCAGACTGGGAGGCACAGGACAAGGGAGGCCGAACATGACGAACCTGGAGACCAGAGTGGTGGACGAACGACCGTCGCCGGCAGCTATGTCCAGCGACCCGACTCGCGCAGCCGATACATTGACCATGTCCGTGTTCCACCGCGCACTTCGCCGCGACCTCGAGCGATCCGAGATTCTGCTGAGATCTCCAGCGGCTCTGTCCCCGCGTCGAGCTCGGCGCCTAGGCCGTCACCTCCAGTGGATGATGCACACTCTCCGATGGCATCACGAAGGGGAAGATCATCACCTCTGGCCACTGCTCCGCGAACGCGAACCCGGAAGCTCGGTTGTTCTCGACGCGATGCAGGCGGAGCACGACGCGATCGATGGGCCGGTGCTCGCTCTCGAAGCCCAGGCGCGTGGACTTGTCGCCGGGCGGACGGAGCCCCGAGACGTGGTGGACGCAGTGACCGCGCTGGCAACACCGCTGATGGAACACCTGGACCACGAAGAGGATGAGGCCATGGAGATCGCGTCCCGGGTTCTCAGCCATCGGGAATGGAGTGACTTCGAGCAACGCGCCTGGGTTGATGGGTACACGATACGGGAATCGATCCGCTTCATCGCCTGGATGGTCGACGGTATCGAGTGGAGCAGGCCGGTCCGTCGGCGGGCAGGTCTGCCCACCCCGATCTACTGGGCGGTCGTGAAGCCGCTGTCGCTCATTTCTCACGTCCCGTGGCTGAGTGTCTGGGCGGGCACGCCCGCTGCCCGGGTGACGAGCAACCTCTCATGAGACCGGAGGCGCCGGGCGCCTGCTCCGGGAACATGTGTCGGGGACACACGTCGTGACCGCTGATCCGAGTTCGGTCAGACGAGCCAGATGGACTCGGCCGCAGGGGTTCCGAGATCGACCGCGACACCGTCGGCGCTCCCGATCCGTATCGCCACGGTGCCGGCGAAGTCGCGGCGCTCGACGACCGTGATGTCGATGTCGAGAGCGATACCGACCTCGTCGAAGTAGCGCAACATTGCAGGGTCGGAGTCGGAGATCCGGGCGACACGTCCGCCTTCTCCGTCGCCGAACTCACTGAGCGCGCGGGCGGGCGGCGCCGGAATCGAGCCACCCGCAGTGGGGATCGGATCGCCGTGCGGGTCGCGTTCGGGATGGCCGAGTTTCGCGTCGATGGCGGCGACCATCCGCTCGGAGACCGCGTGCTCGAGCACTTCTGCCTCGTCGTGTACCTCGTCCCAGCCGTAGCCGAGTTCCTGGACGAGGAAGGTCTCGATGAGGCGGTGCCGACGCACCATGGCAACTGCGGCGCCGCGGCCGTTCTCGGTGAGCGAAATCGCCCCGTAGCGGGCGTGGTCGACCATTCCCTGGTCGGCGAGTCTGCGGACCGCTTCGGACACCGTCGATGCCGAGACGCCGAGACGTTCGGCGAGGAGCTTCGTCGAGATCTTCTCACCGGACCATTCCTGCACGGTCCAGATGATCTTCAAATAGTCCTGCGCGACCGAGGACAACGTCTCGGTCACGGCGGAAGGCTCACGGCTGTCAGACACGTGATCAGCTTAGGTAACCTTCAGCCGAGAATCACCTTCTTGCGTCGGCCGCGCGCGAAGTGCGCTGGTTACGAGACCTTGCCTGGGTGCGAAGAGGTAGGCGAGTGCGAACAGCGTGGCTTGAGCGAGAACGACCACGCCGCCGGTCGCGGCATCGGTGTAGTAGCTCGTGTAGACCCCGGCCACAGAACCGAGTGCACCGAGTACCGGCGCGATGATCAGCATTCGCGACATGCTGTCGGTCAGCAGGTACGCGGTGGCGCCGGGGATGATGAGCATCGCGACCACGAGGATCACCCCGACGGCCTGGACCGCGCTCACTATCGTGATGGCGAGCAGGGCGAGCAGTAGCGCTGAGAGCCTGGCGGGGGAGATGCCGAGTGCGTGGGCGTGGACGCGGTCGAACGCGAACAGCGTCAGGTCCCGGCGCTTGACGACGAGCACCACGAACACCGCGGTGGCGAGCCCGGCTATCTGCCAGACGTCGGATTGTGCCAGACCCAGCAGGTTTCCGAACAGCACGTGGTGCAGGTCGATCTGGCTGGGATTTTTCGAGATGAGGACGACACCGAGAGCGAACAATGTGGTGAAGACCGTTCCGATCGCGGCGTCCTCCTTGATCTTCGTGGTCCCGCGGACCAGCCAGATCAAGGCCACCGCGAGCCCTGCGAACAACAACGCACCCAGGGTGAACGGCGCACCCACGAGGTAGGCCAGGACGACACCCGGTAGGACCGCGTGCGAGACGGCATCGCCCATCAGCGACCAGCCGATCAACACGAGCCAGCAGCTCAGCAGGGCGCACACCACGGTCGCCACGACCGCGACGACGAGGGCGCGCTGCATGAACCCGTACTGCAGCGGTTCGAGGATCAGATCGAGCATCACGACACCTCTTCCGGTTCGGTACTCGCACCGAACGCGCGCGCAAGATTCTCCGGCCGCAACACTTCGTCGGGCGTGCTGTGCAGGACGACTCGTTTCTGTAGCAGAACCGCCTCGTCGCACAGCTGTGCGAGACCTGCGAGATCGTGGGTGGCGACGAGCAGGGTGTGTCCGTCGGCAGCGAGGTCCCGGAACACGTCGGTCAGCGCGGCCTGAGTGGTCGTGTCGACGCCGGCGAACGGTTCGTCGAGGAGTAGCAGCGGTGCACGCTGCGCTATGGCCCGTGCGACGAACACGCGTTTGCGCTGCCCCCCGGACAACTGCCCGATCTGACGGTGGGCGAATGCGGTCATGCCGACGCGGGCGAGTGCTTCCGAGACCGCGTCGTGGTCGACCCGACGTGCTCGCCGCATCCACCCCTGGTGCCCGTAGCGCCCCGTCATCACGACGTCGCGTACACCGATCGGGAAGTCCCAGTCGACGCCCTCGGCCTGCGGAACGTACCCCACGGCGCCGGACTTTCGTGCCGCAGTGATTCCGGAGCGTCCGATGGTGACGTCGCCTGCGTTCGGCTTCACCAGCCCCATGACGGACTTGAACAGGGTGGATTTGCCGGAGCCGTTCGTGCCGACGAGCCCGCACACCGTGCCGGGGGCGATTTCGAGACTCACCGCGTCGAGGGCAACGACGGTGTCGTATCGGACCGTGACGCGGTTCAGATGCAGGGCCGTGGACGGTCGGGCGGGGGAGGGCTGCGCGGTGCCGGATGGTGTCACGAGCCCAGTCCTGACGTGATGGTGGCGACGTCGTGGCGGAGGAGATCGAGGTATGTGGGCACGGGGCCGTCGGGTTCGGACAGGGAGTCGACGTAGAGGGTGCCTCCGTAAGCGGCGCCGGTGTCGGCGGCGACCTGCCGCTGTGCCTTGTCGGAGACGGTGGATTCACAGAAGACCGCCGGGATGTCGTTGTCGCGTACGAAATCGACCGTGCGGGCGATCTGTTGCGGAGTGCCCTGCTGATCGGAGTTGACCGGCCACAGGTAGGCCTCGCGCATTCCGGCGTCGCGCACGAGATAGCCGAATGCGCCCTCGCAGGTGACCAGGGCCCGTTGTCGCTCGGGAACGGCAGTCAGCGTGGTGATCAGTTCGTCGTGCACGGCTTGGAGCTCGGCCCGGTATGCGGCGGCGTTGGCCGCGAAGTCCGCGGCGTGCTCGGGAGCGAGCTCGCTCAGCGCGGCCTCGATGTTGTCGACGTAGATCTGCGCGGTCAGCGGTGACATCCACGCGTGAGGATTGAGTTGCGTGGAGGTGTCGCCGATAGGCAGGGGCTCCACGCCCTCGGTGAGCACCGCGTGTGTGGCGTCGGTGTCGGCGAGGAACTGCTCGAACCAGCGTTCGAGACCGAGCCCGTTGTCGAGGACGAGATCTGCCCCGGCGGCGTGCCTCAGATCGCTGGGTGTCGGCTCGTAGCCGTGCACTTCGGCACCGGGTTTCGTAATCGATTCCACCCGTAGGTGGTCGCCTGCGACGGTGCGCGTCATGTCGGCGAGCACGGTGAACGTGGTCAACACGAGAGGCTCGTCGTCGGATTGCGCGGTGCCACATGCGGTGAGTGCGACGAGTGCAGCGAGTGAGGTAGCTCCGAGGACTAATTTGGCTGGTCTCATCGAAAAGTTAGGCACCCCGAAATTATGCCGAGCATCGCTTCGGGTTGTCTACCCGGGGTGAGCGCGAGGGCGAGGGCGAGGATGCCGGTCCGTCCGCGGGGTCGTAGGCTTTCCGATGTGCAGAGATGGCGAGGTCTGGACGAGATACCTGCGGACTGGGGTCGGTGCGTGGTCACGATCGGTGTGTTCGACGGCGTGCATCGGGGACATCAGCAGCTGATCACCCGTGCGGTGAAGTCGGCGAAGGAACGCGGCATCGCGAGCGTGTTGATGACCTTCGATCCGCATCCGATGGAAGTGGTTCGGCCCGGGAGTCATCCGGCCCAGCTGACCACCTTGGCCCGGCGCGCCGAACTGGCCGAGGAACTCGGCGTCGACGTGTTCTGTGTGATGCCGTTCACTCCCGAGTTCATGAAGCTCTCGCCGGAGCGTTATGCCCGCGAGATCCTCGTCGAGCGATTGCACGTCGCCGAGGTCGTGGTGGGGGAGAACTTCACGTTCGGCAAGAAGGCCGCGGGGACCGTGGACATGCTCCGCTCGATCGGTGAACGCTTCGGTTTCGCGATCGACAGCCAGACTCTGCTCGCCGAACATGCGGTGACGTTCTCGTCGACCTACATCAGGTCCTGTGTCGATGCCGGCGACATGGCGGCCGCTACCGATGCGCTCGGCCGCCCTCACCGTGTGGAAGGCGTCGTCGTGCGCGGCGACGGACGAGGCCGTGGACTGGGATTCCCCACAGCGAACATTGCACCCCCGATGTATGCGGCCATCCCCGCGGACGGTGTCTACGCCGCGTGGTTCACAGTTCTCGACTCGGGATCTCCCGTGGACGGGGTCGAGACCGGTCTGCGCTACGGTGCCGCGGTGTCGGTGGGTACCAACCCCACCTTCTCCGGCCGCAATCGCACGGTCGAGGCGTTCGTGCTCGACGCAGCGGCAGATCTCTACGGGCAGCACGTTGCAGTCGACTTCGTGGAACGACTCCGCGGTATGGAGAAGTTCGATTCCGTCGAGGCTCTGGTTTCTGCGATGCATCGCGACGCAGACCGAGCGCGCGATCTGTTGGCGGGCGGCGCGTAGTCCGTTCGGATGAAACCTGAGGTACGGGACTTCTTTTCGGATTGCGACCGGTCACAATTCGGAACATGTTGTTTCGTGATTGGCGGCAAGCGCGCCTCTCGTGGGTCGATGCCGGCAATTTTTGTGGCTCGACCCGCGACCACTCGACGGACTGGTGGTCTTTCGCCGCGTTCACCGAAGACGCTGGGCGAAGGCCGGGCCGCGACGAGATTCGCGCGTACTTCCGCGGGCGTCTGACGCTTCTGGGCACGCGACGAGCCTCGCCCTGCCGCCGCCGCGCGCGCAGCGGTGCCGGTGGCTCTCGGCCCGGATGCCGCAGCACTCGGTGTCAACAGGGTCGCCGGGGCGCTCGTCGATCTCCACTTCGACGTTCCGGATGTGGAGGAGCGGATGGCTGCTATCGCCGAGGACCTGATGCATGAACGCACGAGAGCTGCATCACCCGCTGTCGTTGCCGGCCTCGTCCGCAACGGCAGGGAGGCCTCTCCGTTCTATCGCCGAGCGTTGCGCATGCTCGACGATGCGCTCGCTGAAGGAGCCGTACCGTGTGTGGGAACGGTGGTGAGCAGTGTGAACTGCGGGTGGACGTGCGCTGGTCGTTGCCGTGGGGCACCTTCCGGTTCATCGGAGGCATCCAGGCGCTTGCGCGCGGCGCGGAGTTCCTGCACACCTTCGTTCGGGCGGGGAATGCGTTCGCCGTGACGGTGATGGGTCGTCTGCATGAGGGCGAGTCCGATGGCGCATGCAGGGTCGAACGCTACGTCGAACTGTTGGAGGACTCCTTCTCTGACGTTCTGGACTTACGCAGGCCGGTGAGTTCGGGAGACCGTCCGTGAGGTGAGCGGTGGGCGTCTGGTAGCGTGATTCGCCGGTGTGTGCTGCGGTTCGCGGCGGCCACGCCGCCGGGTTCCGGCCCGTATTTCATCACGCGAACATCAGTGATCAGGAGTACGACAGTGGCATTGACCACCGAGCAGAAGAAGCAGATCCTCGGCGAGTACGGTCTCCACGAGACCGACACCGGCTCGCCGGAGGCGCAGGTGGCGATGCTCACCAAGCGCATCACCGATCTGACCGAGCACCTGAAGCAGCACAAGCACGACCACCATTCCCGCCGCGGCCTGCTGCTGCTGGTCGGTCGTCGCCGCCGCCTGCTCAAGTACGTCGAGAAGGTCGACGTCGAGCGCTACCGCTCGCTCATCCAGCGTCTGGGCCTGCGTCGCTGACGCAGCTCGGAAGCGACACGATCTGCATTCGCTGATCTTCTCCGATAGCCAACGGGATACCACCTAGACTGGTCCTCGTTGGCTATCGGTGTATGCGCCGCATTCCGCGGCGCAGAACATCGCCGCCGACGGCGATGATCCGTACGCACCGACGGTGTCGGTCTTCGGTAGTGACCTCCCGGCCGTACGAGACGTGCCGGTGGGTTTCGATCGACGGCCGCCTCCGTGGTTCGGTGCGCAGCCGTGGCCAAGGGGGCCCGGCGCCCGCGCGGGTACGGCGAAGACGAAGAGGGAAGAGAAGATTTCACAGATGACCAGTAACACCGCAGTCGAGGTCGACGAGGGCGTGTTCGAGTCCGTCGCCACGCTCGACAACGGGGCCTTCGGCACCCGCACCATTCGATTCGAGACCGGACGCCTTGCCCAGCAGGCCGCCGGCTCCGTCGTCGCATACCTCGACGACGAGACCATGCTGCTGTCGGCCACGAGTGCCTCGAAGCAGCCCAAGGAGCATTTCGACTTCTTCCCGCTGACGGTGGACGTCGAAGAACGTATGTACGCAGCGGGCCGCATCCCCGGCTCGTTCTTCCGTCGTGAGGGGCGTCCCTCGACCGACGCGATTCTCACCTGCCGCCTCATCGACCGACCGCTCCGCCCGTCGTTCGTCGACGGTCTGCGCAACGAGATCCAGGTCGTCGTCACGGTCCTGAGCCTGAACCCGAACGATCTCTACGACGTCGTCGCGATCAATGCTGCCTCTGCATCCACCCAGATCGCGGGTCTGCCGTTCTCCGGGCCCGTCGGGGGTGTGCGTGTTGCCCTCGTAACGTCAGACGAGAACAAGGCCGGTCAGTGGGTGGCGTTCCCGACCGTCGAGCAGCTCGAGAACGCCGTGTTCGACATGGTGGTCGCCGGCCGCATCGTCGGGGGTGGCGACAATCCGGATTCCGCAGATGTCGCGATCATGATGGTCGAGGCGGAAGCCAGCGAGAAGGCGATCGCGCTCATCGAGGGTGGTGCACAGGCGCCCACCGAGTCGGTTGTCGCCGAGGGGCTCGAAGCAGCGAAGCCGTTCATCGCGCGGTTGTGTATCGCGCAGCAGCAGCTTGCCGCTGCCGCCGCGAAGCCCACGGGTGACTTCCCGCTCTACCCCGCGTACCAGGACGACGTGTACGCGGCGGTCGAGACTGCAGCGTCCGCGAAGCTCGCCGAGGCTCTCACGATCGCCGGCAAGCAGGAGCGCGACGACCGCACCGACGAGGTCAAGGTCGAGATCCTCGAACAGGTTGCACCGTCGTTCGAAGGTCGGGAGAAGGAGATCGGCGCAGCATTCCGCTCGCTGACCAAGAAGCTCGTGCGCCAGCGCATCCTCCGCGACCAGTTCCGTATCGACGGTCGCGGCATCACCGACATCCGTGCTCTCTCGGCCGAGGTCGCGATCGTCCCGCGTGCCCACGGGTCTGCCCTGTTCGAGCGCGGCGAGACCCAGATCATGGGTGTCACCACCCTCGACATGGTGAAGATGGCGCAGCAGGTCGACTCGCTCGGTCCGGAGACGAGCAAGCGCTACATGCACCACTACAATTTCCCGCCGTACTCGACCGGTGAAACCGGTCGTGTCGGTTCGCCGAAGCGTCGCGAGATCGGCCACGGCGCGCTCGCCGAGCGCGCCCTCATCCCGGTGCTCCCGAGCCAGGAAGAGTTCCCGTACGCGATCCGTCAGGTTTCCGAGGCGCTGAGCTCCAACGGTTCGACGTCGATGGGTTCGGTGTGCGCATCGACGCTGTCGCTGCTCAACGCCGGTGTGCCGCTCAAGGCGCCGGTCGCTGGCATCGCGATGGGCCTGGTCTCCGACGAGATCGAGCTCGAGAGCGGCACCCGCGAGACCCGGTACGTCGCCCTCACCGACATCCTCGGTGCCGAGGACGCGTTCGGCGACATGGACTTCAAGGTTGCGGGTACCAAGGACTTCGTCACGGCTCTCCAGCTCGACACGAAGCTCGACGGGATCCCGTCGCAGGTGCTGGCCGGTGCGCTGTCGCAGGCGCACGACGCCCGGTCCACGATTCTCGAGGTCATGGCCGAGGCCATCGACACCCCCGACGAGATGAGCCCGTTCGCGCCGCGCATCACGACCGTCAAGGTCCCCGTCGACAAGATCGGCGAGGTCATCGGGCCCAAGGGCAAGATGATCAACTCGATCACCGAGGAGACCGGTGCCAACATCTCGATCGAAGATGACGGCACCGTGTACGTCGGTGCTGCGGACGGCCCGTCCGCGCAGGCCGCGATCGACAAGATCAACGCCATCGCGAACCCGCAGCTGCCGAAGGTCGGCGAGCGCTTCCTGGGCACGGTCGTCAAGACCACCGCTTTCGGTGCGTTCGTGTCGCTCCTCCCGGGCCGCGACGGTCTCGTGCACATCAGCAAGCTGGGCAACGGCAAGCGGATCGCCAAGGTCGAAGATGTCGTCAGCGTCGGGTCGAAGATCCGTGTCGAGATCGCCGACATCGACAACCGCGGCAAGATCAGTCTGATTCCGGTCGAGGAGGAAGCCGCTGTCGAGCAGGCTGCCACCGAGGCTGCCGAGTCCTGATCCGTCGTGCACGCCCGCGTGCAGTTCTCTTCTGTCAGGGGGAACTGCCCGCGGGCATCGTCGTTTCGGCGGGAGGAAGTGCGTGCAAAAGTCCTTATGAGGAACGGACTTTCGTCATTCCGACATCCTAGAGAGACACCCGAATCGACCGCTAGGGACCTTCGCACCCAAGTTCGAACTCACAAAACCGCACCGATGTAACGTTTGCCCAAAGGTGCACGCGAATTCTCCGCGGGGTGGTTACCTGAGGGTGTGAACACGGTTGCAGCTACTGGCATCGGGGCACGTCCCGGGTTCAACCTGGCCTTGGCCACCTGGGTATCTGCCATCAACTTCTGGGCCTGGAACATGATCGGGCCACTGTCCACCACGTACGCGGGCGACATGTCGCTCAGCAGCACCGAGGCGTCGATGCTCGTCGCGACGCCCATCCTCGTGGGTTCGCTCGGCAGGATCGCCATCGGACCCCTCACCGACCGGTTCGGCGGTCGGTTCATGTTCATTCTCATCACCGTTGCCTCGATCATCCCCGTCCTCGCAGTCGGGTTCGCAGGTCAGGCGGGGTCCTACCCGCTGCTCCTGGTATTCGGCTTCTTCCTCGGAATCGCAGGCACTGTCTTCGCCGTCGGAATCCCGTTCGCGAACAACTGGTACGACACTTCGCGCCGAGGATTCGCGACCGGTGTGTTCGGTGCGGGCATGGTCGGCACCGCCTTGTCCGCGTTCTTCACCCCCCGCTTCGTCACCTGGTTCGGGTTGATCACCACGCACATCATCGTCGCGGCAGCGCTCGCACTGACGGCCGTGGTGTGCGTCCTCGCCATGAAGAACGCCCCGGAGTTCACTCCGAACACCGATCGTGTCGTTCCGAAACTTCTCGCGGCCTGCAAGCTCCGGGTCACCTGGGAGATGTCGTTCCTGTACGCCATCGTCTTCGGCGGATTCGTGGCGTTCAGCAACTACCTGCCCACCTACATCAAGACGATCTACGACTTCTCGGCAGTGGACGCAGGAACACGCACGGCCGGATTCGCGGTGGCCGCGGTGATCGCACGCCCCATCGGTGGTGCGCTCTCCGATCGGATTCCGCCCAAGTACATTGTGCTCGCGTCGCTCGCCGGTACCGCCATCACGGCATTCATCGCGACACTGAAGCCGCCGGCCGATATCTGGTCGGCCACCGATTTCATCGCCATGGCGATCTTCCTGGGCATCGGTACCGGCGGCGTCTTCGCGTGGGTCGCGCGTCGAGCTCCGAAGAAGTCGGTCGGCAGTGTCACCGGAATCGTCGCTGCCGCAGGTGGTCTCGGCGGATACTTCCCGCCGCTGGTGATGGGCGCCACCTACGATTCGGTAGACAACGACTACACCGTCGGTCTGATGCTGCTGGTCGCGACAGCACTGATCGCATTGGTGTACACCGCGGTGAAACTCAAGACAAGAGAACCGGCAACCGGTACGACAGTCGGTGCGCCACAATCACAGGAGGAGTCGAAGTGACCACGGAGAAGATGGGCACCGGAGGAACGCTCGAGGAACTCTTGGTGCGCAGCGGCCGGTTCTTCACCCCGGGCGAAGAGTCCGATGACGGCCGCACGGTGACGCGTCGGGGCGGACGCGAGGGGGATGTGTTCTACCGCGACCGTTGGAGCCACGACAAGGTGGTTCGTTCGACGCACGGGGTCAACTGCACGGGTTCCTGCTCGTGGAAGATCTACGTCAAGGACGGGATCATCACCTGGGAGACACAGGAGACCGACTACCCGTCGGTGGGCCCGGACCGGCCGGAGTACGAGCCGCGCGGCTGTCCCCGTGGCGCCGCCTTCTCCTGGTACACCTACTCTCCGACCCGAGTGCGGTATCCCTACGCGCGCGGGGTGCTCGTCGAGATGTACCGCGAGGCCAAACAGCGTCTCGGCGATCCGGTTCTCGCGTGGGCCGACATCCAGAACGACCCCGAGCGGCGCGCCCGTTACCAGCGGGCCCGCGGCAAGGGCGGTCTCGTCCGCGTGAGCTGGACCGAGGCCACCGAGATGATCGCGGCCGCGCACGTGCACACGATCAAGGAATACGGACCGGACCGTGTCGCGGGATTCTCACCGATCCCGGCGATGTCGATGGTGTCGTTCGCGGCAGGCTCCCGCTTCATCGAATTGCTGGGCGGGGTCATGACATCGTTCTACGACTGGTACGCCGACCTCCCCGTCGCGTCGCCGCAGGTCTTCGGCGATCAGACCGATGTGCCGGAATCCGGCGATTGGTGGGACGCCGCCTACCTGATGATGTGGGGCTCGAACGTTCCCATCACACGGACGCCCGACGCGCACTGGATGGCGGAGGTCCGGTACCGCGGGACCAAGGTCGTCTCGATCAGTCCCGACTATGCCGACAACACCAAGTTCGCCGACGAATGGATGCCCTGCGCGGCCGGCACGGACGGTGCGATGGCGATGGCGATGGGCCACGTGTTGCTCAACGAGTTCTATGTTCAGCAGCGGGTCCCGTTCTTCGTCGACTACGTGAGGCAATACACGGATCTGCCGTTCCTGGTGAAGCTCGAAGACCGAGACGGCAGGCTCGTACCGGGTAAGAACCTCACCGCGGCGGACCTCGGTCACGATGTCGAGAACGCTGCGTTCAAGCCGGTCCTGCTCGACGGCGCCACCGACACCGTCGTCGCGCCCAACGGCTCGCTCGGGCATCGGTACGGTGACGACGGTATCGGGAAATGGAACCTGGATCTGGGCGACCTGGTTCCGACATTGACCGTCGCTCCGTCCGGGGGAGGAGCCGGGGAGGCCGCCGCCGTGCACCTGCCGAGTTTCGATTCTGTCGACGGCCGTGGCGAGAGCATCGAGCGTGGTGTCCCGGTGCGCCGTGTCGGGGCACACCTCGTGTGCACCGTGTTCGATCTCATGCTCGCGCAGTACGGTGTGAACCGGCCCGCCCTGAATCTGCCGGGACAGTGGCCCACCGGATACGAGGACGCGAGCTCGCCCTATACGCCGGCGTGGCAGGAATCGATCACGGGGGTCTCGGCAGGCCAGACCATCCGGATCGCCAAGGAGTTCGCTCGCAGCGCCGAGGAATCGGGTGGGCGCTCGATGATCATCATGGGGGCGGGGATCTGTCAGTGGTTCCACGGCGATGCCACCTACCGTGCCGTGCTCGCATTGCTGCTGCTCACCGGGTCGATGGGCCGCAACGGCGGCGGCTGGGCGCACTACGTGGGCCAGGAGAAATGCCGCCCGGTCACCGGATGGGCGGCGATGGCGATGGGCACCGACTGGAGCCGGCCGCCCCGGCAGATGGCCGGTACCTCCTACTGGTATGTGCACACCGACCAGTGGCGCTACGACGGCTACCGCGCCGACGCATTGTCCAGCCCACTGGGACGCGGTCGATTCCGCGACAAACACACGATGGATGTCATGGCGTCTGCGGTGGCGATGGGATGGACCCCGTTCTATCCGCAGTTCGATCGGAACAACCACGATGTTGCCGACGACGCGCGTGCTGCCGGCATGGAGATTCCTGCCTACGTCGCGCAGCAATTGGCCAGTGGCGACCTGAAACTTGCGGTGACCGATCCCGACAACCCGAAGAATTGGCCCCGGGTGCTGAGCGTGTGGCGTTCCAACCTGCTGGGTTCCTCCAGTAAAGGCAATGAGTACTTCCTGCAGCACCTCCTCGGCACCGACTCGAACCTGCAGGGTGACGCGGCGGGGGAGGGGATGCGCCCGAGTGACGTCGAGTGGCCCGACACCGTGCCGGAGGGCAAGCTCGACATGCTGATGTCGATCGACTTCCGGATGACGTCGACGACGTTGTTCTCGGATGTCGTACTACCCGCCGCGACGTGGTACGAGAAGGGCGACCTGTCGAGCACCGACATGCACCCCTACATCCACGCGTTCAGTCCGGCGATCGACCCGCCCTGGGAAACCCGTTCGGACTACGACGCATTCGGCGCCATCGCGAAGGCGTTCAGCGCGCAGTCACGCACGCACCTGGGTACCCGCACCGATGTCGTGATGGGCACGCTCCAGCACGACACTCCGGGCGCGATGGCCTTCCCCTCCGGCACCGAGAACGACTGGCGTAAGACCGGCGAGGTACCGGTACCCGGCAAGACGATGGGGCCGCTCGCCGTCGTCGAGCGCGACTACACCGCCATCGCGGACAAGTGGGCCACACTGGGTCCGCTGGTCGACACACTCGGAGTGACGACCAAAGGTGTGACCACCCATCCCACCGCAGAGGTCGGCGAACTGGCCGCGAAGTTCGGTGTGATGAATACCGGTGCGGGTGCGGGCCGCCCGGCGATCACGAGTGCCGAACGGATGGCAGATGTGATCTTGGCGCTGTCCGGGACGTCCAACGGCCGCCTGGCCGTCGAAGGGTTCCGCGAACTCGAGAAGCGCACCGGCCGGCGCCTGGTGCACCTTGCCGAGGGCAGCGAAGAGCGCAGAATCACCTACGCCGACACACAGGCGAGGCCCGTACCGGTGATCACGAGTCCCGAATGGTCGGGCAGCGAGACCGGAGGTCGTCGCTACGCCCCGTTCACCGTGAACATCGAGGAACTCAAACCATTCCACACCCTCACCGGCCGGATGCACTTCTACCTCGACCACGACTGGATCGAGGAACTCGGCGAGCAATTGCCCACGTACCGGCCCCCCTTGGACATGTCGCGACTGTTCGGTGAATCCGACATCGGCACAACGGACGGGGTCGGGCTGACAGTGCGGTACCTGACGCCACACTCCAAATGGTCCATCCACTCCGAGTACCAGGACAACCTGTTCATGCTCTCGCTGTCGCGGGGTGGCCCGACGATGTGGATGAGTCCCGCGGATGCGGCGAAGATCTCGGTACGCGACAACGACTGGGTCGAGGCCGTCAACCGTAACGGAGTGGTGGTGTGTCGCGCCATCGTGTCGCACCGAATGCCCGATGGAGTGGTGTACGTCTACCACGCGCAGGAACGCACCATCGATGTGCCCTTGACGGAGGCCACGGGTAAGCGGGGTGGTATCCACAATTCGATCACGCGGATCCTGATCAAACCGACACACATGGCCGGGGGATACGCGCAGACGTCGTTCGCATTCAACTATCTCGGACCTACGGGAAATCAGCGTGACGAAGTGACGGTTGTCCGCCGTCGCAGCCAGGAGGTGACGTACTGATGAAGGTCATGGCGCAGATGGCGATGGTGATGAACCTCGACAAGTGCATCGGATGCCATACCTGTTCGGTGACGTGCAAGCAAGCATGGACCAACCGCTCGGGTACCGAATACGTGTGGTTCAACAACGTCGAGACCAGGCCCGGGCAAGGATATCCGCGTACGTACGAGGACCAGGAGAAGTGGCGGGGCGGATGGGTCCGCGACAAGAAGGGCCGGCTGCGATTGCGCGACGGCGGGCGAATCCACAAGCTCACCCGGATCTTCTCCAACCCGAAGATGCCGTCGATCGACGACTACTACGAGCCGTGGACCTACGACTACGAAAACCTCACGACCGCGCCGCTGGGCAACGACATTCCGGTGGCCCCGCCGCGCAGTCTCATCACCGGCAAACCGATGAAGGTGGAATGGTCTGCCAACTGGGATGACGACCTCGGTGGTTCCCCGGAGATCGTGCCGGACGATCCGATCCTGAAGAAGATCAACGAGGAGGTCACGCTCCAACTCGAAGAGACCTTCATGTTCTACCTGCCGAGAATCTGCGAACACTGCCTCAACCCGTCGTGTGTGGCGTCGTGCCCGTCCGGTGCGATCTACAAGCGGAGTGAGGACGGTATCGTGCTCGTCGATCAGGACCGCTGTCGCGGCTGGCGGATGTGCGTGTCCGGATGTCCCTACAAGAAGGTGTATTTCAATCACAAGACCGGTAAAGCCGAGAAGTGCACCTTCTGCTACCCGCGGATCGAGGTGGGCCTGCCCACCGTGTGCGCGGAAACCTGCGTCGGCCGGCTCCGGTACATCGGGCTGGTGCTCTACGACGTCGACAAGGTGCTCGACGCCGCGTCGGTGGAGGACGACAAGGATCTGTATGAGGCGCAGCGACAGCTCATCCTCGACCCGAACGATCCGGACGTCATCGCCGGCGCACGGGCCGAAGGGATCTCCGACGAGTGGATTACCGCAGCCGGGCGGTCCCCGATCCACGCGTTGATCAACAAATACAAGGTCGCGTTGCCGCTGCATCCGGAATACCGGACCATGCCGATGGTCTGGTACATCCCGCCGCTGTCGCCGGTCGTCGACGCCGTCAGCCGTGACGGCCACGACGGCGAGGATCTCGGAAACCTGTTCGGCGCGCTCGATTCACTGCGCATCCCCATCCAGTACCTCGCGGAACTGTTCACCGCGGGGGACGCCGACGTGGTCGAAGGAGTGCTGCACCGGCTCGCAGCGATGCGCTCGTACATGCGTGACGTCAACCTCGGTCGCGACACCCAGCCGCACATCCCACATGCCGTGGGAATGACAGAAGAAGACATCTACGAGATGTACCGACTTCTCGCACTCGCCAAGTACGACGAGCGGTACGTCATTCCGACCGCGTACGCGGCCGAGGGGCACAAGCTCGAGGAGACGGCCACCGACTGCGCGTTGTCGTTCGACGGCGGACCCGGTATGTACGAATCGGGGCCGTTCGGTGAGGCCAGTGGTGGGCCGGTGCCCGTTGCTGTCGAGACGTTCCATGCGCTCAAACAGCGGCAGACATCGGAGGGAATGGGCGCGAACTCGAGTCATCCGTCGCGGGTGAACCTGCTCAACTGGGATGGAAAAGGTGTGCCGGCGGGAATATTTCCGCAGCATCGCCAGGATGATGTGGAGGAGAACCGATGAAGCTGCTCCGCCGTGCCGCGAGGCGGGACTCGGAATCGACCCGAGCGCAGCACCGTGTGATCCGGCAGGCCGCGTCGCTTCTGCTCGCGTATCCCGACGAGCGGACCCCGGATCGGCTCGTCACCGTCGATGCCCTGCTCGACCACATCGCGGGGCCTGAACGCGACGCGCTGGAGCGCACCGCGCTGTATCTGCGCACCACCGACCCACTCACCGCGGCACGCGAGTACGTCGACACATTCGACATGCGGCGACGATCGACGATGTACCTGACCTATTGGACCGGCGGCGACACACGTAATCGTGGTACCGAGATCCATGCGTTCGCGCGTGCCTACCGCAACGCAGGAGTCGAACCGCCCGTGGGGGAGGCCCCCGATCATCTGCCCGTGGTACTCGAATTCGCGGCGACGGTCGATCCGGACGTGGGGGAGCAGTTGCTTGCGGCACACCGGGCACCGCTCGACGTGCTACTCGTAGCGCTCGTCGAACGCGGGTCGCCCTACGCCGACGCGGTGACGGCTGTCTGTGCCACCCTGCCGCCGGTCACCGACCAAGAAGTGCAGCGAGCCCGTCGTCTCGCGGAGACGGGCCCACCGGCGGAGGCGATCGGACTGCAACCGTTCACCCTCACCGTGCCACCGCGCCCGGATGACCGTACAGCTCGAGAAGGAGGCCGGTAGTCATGGCTGTGGGCGCGCTCTTCTGGAACATCGTGCCGTACGTGACCCTCGCGGTGCTGATCGTCGGCACCTGGTGGCGGTACCGGTACGACAAGTTCGGCTGGACGACTCGCTCGTCGCAACTCTACGAGAGCAAGTTGCTTCGGATCGGCAGTCCCCTCTTTCATTTCGGCATGCTCGTGGTGATCATCGGGCACATCATCGGCCTGGTCATCCCCGAGTCCTGGACCGAAGCCGTCGGTATCAGCGAACACATGTACCACTGGGGGGCTGCGATTCCGGGAATCATCGCGGGTGTTGCGACGCTGCTCGGCGTGGCCCTGCTGGTCTATCGGCGTCGTACCAAGGGGCCTGTGTTCATCGCGACCACCCTCAACGACAAGGTCATGTACGTGGTGCTGGTTGCTGCGATCGTGGCCGGGCTCGCCACGACGATGATCGGCGCATTCGAGGGCAACGAGGCGCACAACTACCGTGAGACGGTGTCCCCGTGGTTCCGGTCGATCTGGATCCTGCAACCCCGGGGCGACCTGATGGCCGAGGCCCCACTCTCGTTCCACATCCACGTGATGATAGCGCTGGTGTTGTTCGCGATCTGGCCGTTCACCCGGCTCGTGCACGCATTCAGCGCGCCCTTCGCATACCTGTTCCGCCCGTACATCGTGTACCGCGGCCGTGACGAAGCCGCGAACGGACAGCTTGTCGGGTCGCAGCCCAGGCGTCGAGGCTGGTAACGAGAAGGCAGGTGTGGTTGCTGCAGAGAATGCAGCGGTAGTCGCGTGTAGTGTGTGGTGTTCCGTGTTCTGAACGTTCCGTGTTCTGACACACCATCCACCGCAGACGATCACCGACAGCGCAGGACTCTGGAACAGCTCATGGCACCAACCTTCGATTCCCTTTCGCTCGACACTCCGGCGGCAGTCGCGGACACCGGTGTACGGCGCACAGTGCTGCCCGGCGGCGTGCGGGTCGTCACCGAACATGTGCCGGGAGTGCGATCGGCGGCCGTGGGTGTGTGGGTGGGGGTCGGTTCCCGCGACGAGCAGCCCTCGGTCGCGGGAGCTGCCCATTTTCTCGAGCACCTGCTGTTCAAGGCGACTCCCACCCGATCGGCCCTCGATATTGCCGAACTCGTCGACGGCATCGGCGGCGAGCTCAACGCGTTCACCAGCAAGGAACACACGTGTTTCTACGCGCATGTCCTCGACGACGACCTGCCGATCGCCGTCGACGTCGTCGCCGACGTGGTGTTGCGCGGTAAATGCCGTAGTGCCGACGTCGATGTGGAGCGTCAGGTGGTGCTCGAGGAGATTGCCATCCGGGACGACGACCCCGAGGATCTGCTCGGCGACGCCCTGCTGAGCGCGCTCTACGGTGACCACCCGGTCGGCCGTCCGATCATCGGCTCGACGGAATCCATCGAATCGATGACCAGAAACCAACTGCATTCGTTCCACGTGCGCCGGTACACGCCGCAGCGGATGGTGGTGGCGGTGGCAGGCAACGTCGATCACGCACACACGGTGGAACTCGTCCGGCGGGCGTTCGCCGGTCACCTCGACGAGTCCGCACAGGCAGCACCACGGCGCGAAGGGACGGTGCGGTTGCGTACCGCGCCCGCCCTGAGCATCACCGATCAGGACAATGAGCAGGCCCATTTCAGCCTCGGCGTCCGAGCGTTCGGCCGGCACGATCCCCGGCGCTGGGCGCTGTCGGTTCTCAACACCGCGATCGGAGGCGGCCTGAGCTCGAGGCTGTTCCAGGAGGTGCGCGAGAAACGCGGCCTCGCATACTCCGTGTACTCGGGCGTCGACACCTTCGCCGACACGGGCGCATTCTCGACATATGTCGGATGTCAGCCCGAGAACCTCGGCGACGTCGCCGCGGTGGTCCGTGAAGTCCTCGCCGACGTTGCCGAGCGCGGCATCACCGACGCAGAGTGTGCGCGTGCGAAGGGGTCGCTGCGGGGCGGCCTCGTCCTCGGTCTCGAGGACACCGGTGCCCGTATGCATCGCATCGGCCGCAGCGAACTGAGCTACGGGCGGCACTGGGGAATCACGGAGACGCTCGAGCGCATCGCCACCGTCACCACCGAGCAGGTGCGTGAGGTGGCCGGTGAACTTCTCCACCGCCCCGCTGCGGCCGCGGTCGTCGGGCCGTACCGGCGGGCACGTGACCTCCCCGCGTCCGTGCGCGGGATAGTGGCGTGAGTTCGTGTCTCCTCCCACCCCACCCGGTTGTCACGCCGGTTGCGTAGGCTCTCCGAGAGTACGGCGACGGAAGGACGTGGATCGGTGGCGGACAAGACAGCTCTTCGGGTAGGGGTCCTCGGGGCGAAGGGCAAGGTGGGTCACGCTATCTGCGATGCAGTGGACGGCGCAGCCGACCTCGAACTGGTCGCGACGGTCGACAAAGGCGACGACCTCGATGTCTTCGTCACCTCCGGGACCCAGGTCGTCGTGGACTTCACCCATCCCGATGTCGTGATGGGCAATCTGCAGTTCCTGATCGAGCACGGTATCCACGCCGTAGTCGGCACCACCGGATTCGACGATGCGCGCCTCGAGCAGGTCCAGGGATGGATCGCCGCGAAACCCGGCGTCGGCGTGCTCGTCGCCCCCAACTTCGCGATCGGTGCGGTGCTGTCCATGCGATTCGCGCAGGCCGCCGCGCGCTTCTTCGATTCCGTCGAGGTCATCGAACTACACCACCCGAACAAGGCCGACGCGCCGTCCGGCACCGCGTACCGCACCGCCCGGTTGATCGCCGAGGCCCGCGATGCGGCCGGAGTCGGGCGCAGCCCCGACGCCACCAGCACTGAACTCGACGGTGCGCGGGGTGCGGACGTCGACGGCGTGCGGGTGCATTCGGTGCGCTTGGCAGGCCTGGTCGCGCACCAGGAAGTGCTGCTCGGCACGCAGGGGGAAACACTCACGATCCGGCACGATTCGATCGATCGGTCGTCGTTCGCTCCCGGTGTTCTCCTCGGCGTCCGCGAGATCGGCTCCCGCCCCGGGCTGACCGTGGGAATCGACCCCCTGCTCGACCTGTGAGTTCGTCAGCATCCACCGGTCGCGATGTCGCGAAGGTGGTTGTCGCGATCGCCTTCATCGTCGTGGCGCTCGCGTTCTACTTCGTGCGATTGGGGCACACCGGGATCTCGCTGATCACGAGCGGCGAGGCGGTCTCGATCGTGTTCGGAATCGGCGTGTTTCTGCTCCCGCTGGTGGGTGCGTGGATCGTGTACGCGACTCTGCGTGCGGGCCTGGACCATCAGCGACTGTCCCGACGCATCCACGATGAAGGTCTCGACCTCGATGTCAGCGATCTTCCACGGATGGCGTCGGGTCGTATCGAGCGTGATGCCGCGGACGAACTGTTCCAATCCGTGAAAGCCGAGTGGGAGGCCGATCCCGACAATTGGCGCAACTCGTATCGCCTCGCCCGCGCTTACGATTTCGCGGGTGATCGCAGCCGGGCGCGCGAGATGATGAAACGTGCGGTGGCCCTGGAGAAATCCGAGCGCACCGGCGAGGTTTAGCGGGCCGCCGTAGGCTGCGGGAATGGCCGAGAAGAATTCGCGTACCCTGCTCGTGGTCCATCACACACCGTCACCGTTCATGCAGGCGATGTTCGAAGCGGTGCTGGCGGGTGCCACCGACCCCGAGATCGACGGCGTGACTGTGGTTCGGCGACCGGCGCTTGCGGTCTCGCCGACAGACATGCTCGAAGCGGACGGCTACCTGCTCGGGACACCCGCCAACCTCGGATACATCAGCGGAGCACTCAAGCATGCGTTCGACGTCTGTTATTACCCGTGCCTCGACTCGACGCGGGGCCGGCCGTACGGCGTGTACATCCATGGCAACGAGGGCACCGAAGGCGCCGAGCGCGCCGTCGACACCATCACGACCGGACTCGGGTGGACGAAGGGCGCCGACTACGTCGTCGCGTCCGGCAAACCGAACAAGAGCGATCTCGAGGCCTGCTGGGAACTCGGCGCGACCATCGCGGCTCGGCTGATGGAATGAGCGATGGCCGTGCCCTCTACCGGAAGTTCGTCTCCACGAACTTCGTCAGCCCCTTGCCTGCGGTGTCGATCGCGGTCTTCTCTGCGCGGCGCACCAGGAACCCGGGCACGGGGATCTTGGGATCGATGGTGAGGCTGAAGTCGACCTTGGTTCCCTTGTCGGTCGCGGTGAGCGTGTAGGCACCGTCCTGCACGTTCTGCTGGGTGCTCTCCACGAGAGTCCAGGACATCGATTCGTCGCCGTCCCACGAATAGTCGACGACCTGCTCGTCGGTGATACCGATGATCGACACGGTCATGCGGACGCGGTGCGGCCGACCATCGGGATGAGTGCTCTCGACCGTCACCGACTTGTGCGTCGACGACCACTCCGGAAGGCGTTCGACCGCAGCGATGCCCGCCATCACCTGCTCCGGCGTCGCCTTGATCTCGAAGCTTCTGGTGCTGCTGACGGCCATCATTACTCCCCTCGGTCCGCATCCTTCGCGGACTGCGCCTTCGCGTGCGACGGAAATCTACCGCACGCCCATGCGCGGAGATGAGTCAGTCGGCGCGCTGCTCGTCGGTGCCGCCGGTGGTGTCGTCGCTTGGCGCATCATCGGCGGGTGGGGGTTTCGCAGTGTCGACCGGCGCGTCGGTGCCGGATCCGGTCTCGGGTGCCGGGGATGGGGTGGTCGGCTTGGTATTCGGCCAGCGCCACTCGTCGGCGTGGCGCTGGTAGCGCATCTGCTCGCGAAGTGCGCCCTGGACCGCCTGCCCAACCCATGAATTGAGGGAGACTCCACTCTGCGCAGCAGCTTCCTCGGCGCGGGTCTTGATCTGCTCGACGAGCCGCAGTGTGACCCTGCTGATGTCGCCGGTCATCTCCTCGAAGGTCGGGGGGGTGTCGTCGGCCTCGGATGCCGGGCCGTCGTGAATCTCGACCACGGCGTCGGCTCCGTCGAGACGGACGGTGACCTTGCGATCCCCGAGTTGTTCGGAGACTTCGGAGGCCAGATCGGACAGCGCGCTCAGGACGGCGAGTCGGGCGGGCGCGGCGATGGCCGTGGCGAGGGCGGCAGCGGTGCGTCGGGTCTGCTCGTCGCCGAGTTCTGCCGCGACCCGCACGGATTCGGCGATGGCGTCGGTATAGGCATCGATGTTCATGACGTCAGTGTGGCGTCATATCTGACGTCAGTCAACCATCGCTCTGATGTCGTACGGACGATGCGACCGACCGACAGTTAGGGTCGTGCAGAAATACCGTGCGGAAACGCGGAGGGAGACGAGCATGGCGCCCGAACCGATCGGACTGCAGGTCAGGCTCATCGCGAAGACGGAATTCCTGCCTCCCGACGACGTGCCGTGGGGAACGGATGCGGACGGCGGAGAAGGGCTTGTCGAATTCGCCGGTCGCGCGTGCTACCAGAGCTGGTCGAAACCGAATCCCCGGACCGCGACCAACAGCGGTTACCTCACACACCTCCTCGCGGTCGGACATGATTCGGTGCTCGAGCACGCGAGCGTCACCTTCTACGTCACCGGTATCTCTCGGTCGTGCACACACGAACTGATCCGGCACCGGCACTTCTCCTTCTCGCAACTCTCGCAACGGTTCGTCCCGGGTGGGGACACTCCCGTCGTGATCCCTCCGGCGATCGAGGGTGATGCAGATCTCGAGGCCTTGTTCTTCAGGGCCGCCGAGCGCAGTCGTGATGCGTACGTCGAACTCCTCGATGCGCTCGACGACAAGCTGGCGTACCTCCCGCCCGGACCGTTGCGGGCCAAACAGGTTCGTGAGGCTGCGCGAGCCGTCTTGCCCAACGCCACCGAAACCCGGATCGTGGTGACAGGAAATTACCGGTCGTGGCGACACTTCATCACGATGCGCGCCACCGAGCACGCCGACGTCGAGATCAGGAGACTCGCCGTGGAATGCCTACGGCAACTTGCCGAGGCGGCGCCGAATGCCTTCGGTGACTTCACGATCAACACACTCGCAGACGGCACCGAAGTCGCCTCGGGAGGTTTCCAGACCGACGGCTGACTGCGCGGCCGGCCCGAGTCGTGCGCGAGCCGTGTTCCGGGTGGCGGCTTTCACGCGGTAGCCTTCTGACCATGACCAACGGTGATTCCGCAACTGCTGTCGAGCTTCCCTTCGGCACCATCGCAACAGCCATGGTGACCCCGTTCACTGCCGAGGGCAAGCTCGATGTCGATGCTGGTGTGCGCCTTGCGTCCTATCTCGTCGACGGTGGTTGCGACGCACTGGTTCTCGCAGGCACCACCGGCGAATCGCCCACCACCACCGAGAACGAGAAGATGGACCTCATGCGGGCCGTGCTCGCGGCCGTGGGCGACCGCGCCAAGATCATCGCCGGTGCCGGAAGCAACGACACCGCCCACAGTGCAGAACTCGCCCGCGATGCGGCTCGGGCCGGCGCCCACGGTCTGCTCGTTGTGACCCCCTACTACTCCCGCCCGCCGCAGGCGGGTCTCTACGCGCACTTCGTCGCCGTGGCCGATGCCACCGACCTTCCAGTGATGATCTACGACATCCCACCGCGATCGGTCGTCCCGGTCGAGACGGAGACTCTGCGGCTTCTGGCAGAGCATCCCCGCATCGTCGCCGTCAAGGACGCCAAAGGCGACCTCAACGCGGGTGCGGAGCTGATCGGCACCACCGACCTGAAATTCTATTCGGGCGACGACCCTCTGAATCTGCCATGGTTGTCCGTCGGTGCGGTGGGCTTCGTGAGCGTCATCGGGCACCTGGTTCCAGGGCGCCTGCGTGAACTACATACCGCATTCGCTGCGGGCGACCTCGAACTCGCCCGGAAGATCAATCTGTCGTTGATTCCCATCTATCGCGCGGTTGCGCGCCTCGGGGGGGTGAGCGCGTCCAAGGCCGGTCTACGCCTGATGGGCATGGACGTCGGGGAACCTCGCCTGCCGCAGGTGGCGCCGGTGACCGCCCAGACCGATGCGCTGGCAGCAGATCTGCACGCAGCGGGGGTGCTGTGATGAGTCGTCCCAGCCGTGGCCGTGGTCGTGCAACCCGCAACGCAGGACCGCCGACGTCCAAGCCGGCCCGTCGCGTCGCCCAGAACTCCGCAGCAACCAAGCGCCCGGACCCGAGGCCCACGACCGACCCCACCGCACGTCTCGGCACTCCGCCGAAGGCTCCGAAGACCGGGTTGCGTGTCGTCGCACTCGGCGGCATCGGCGAAATCGGTCGCAACATGACGGTGTTCGAGCACCAGGGCCGGTTGCTCATCGTCGACTGCGGTGTCCTCTTCCCGGAAGATCAGCAGCCCGGTGTCGACCTCATCCTCCCCGATTTCCGGTACATCGAAGACCGCTTGGACGACATCGACGCGGTCGTCCTGACCCACGGTCACGAAGATCACATCGGTGCGCTGCCGTTCCTGCTGCGCCTGCGGCCGGACATCCCGGTCGTCGGCTCGAAGTTCACGCTCGCGCTCGTCTCCGCCAAATGTCGCGAGCACCGGCTGAGGCCGAACCTCACCGAAGTCACCGAGGGTGAGCGCACTACCCACGGCCCGTTCGACTGCGAGTACTTCGCCGTCAACCACTCGATCCCAGATGCGATCGCGGTTGCGATCCACACGGCTGCCGGTGTCGTGTTGCACACCGGCGACATCAAACTCGACCAACTGCCGCTCGACAACCGACTCACCGACCTCGCCGGATTCTCCCGACTCGGTGATGAGGGCGTCGACCTGTTCCTCGTCGACTCCACCAACGCGGAGGTTCCCGGGTTCGTCACCCCGGAACGTGAGATCGGCGGCGTGCTCGACAACGTCATCGGCAAAGCGAAGAACCGCGTCATCGTCGCGTCGTTCGCCAGCCATGTGCACCGGATCCAGCAGGTCGTCGACGTCGCGCACCGCTACAACCGGCGCATCGCATTCGTCGGGCGTTCGATGGTCCGGAACATGCAGATCGCGCAGGACCTCGGGTACCTCAACGTGCCGGATGGCCTCGAGGTCAACATCGACACCGCGGCATCGCTGCCCGACGATCGGCTCGTGTTGGTGTCGACAGGCTCACAGGGCGAGCCGTTGTCGGCGCTTTCGCGTATGGCCCGTGGCGAACACCGCCAGATCAACGTCAAGGAAGACGACCTCGTGGTACTCGCGTCGTCGCTGATCCCGGGAAATGAGAACTCGGTGTTCGCGGTCGTGAACGGGCTCGCCAAGCGCGGTGCCACCGTCGTGACACAGCAGAACGCGAAGGTGCACGTCTCCGGCCACGCATCGGCCGGGGAATTGCTGTACCTGTACAACGCGGTGCGGCCGACCAACGCGATGCCGGTGCACGGCGAGTGGCGTCACCTTCGGGCCAATGCGGCGCTCGCGGAGGCTACCGGTGTGCCCAAGGAGCGGATCGTGCTCGCAGAGGACGGTGTCGTCGTCGACATGGTCGACGGGCTCGCCGAGATCGTCGGTCGGGTACCTGTCGGGCACGTGTACGTGGACGGGCTTTCGGTCGGCGACGTGGGAGAATCGACGCTGTCGGATCGCTTGGTGCTGGGCGAAGGCGGGTTCATTTCGATCTCGGTCGCCGTCGATGGCGCCACCGGTCGTGCGGTGAGTGCGCCCGAGGTGTCGGGGCGTGGGTTCTCCGACGACCCGACCGCGCTCAACGAAGCGGCGCAGCTCGTCGACAAGGCGCTCAACGAACTCGCCGCCGAAGGTGTCACCGAAACGCACCGCATCGCGCAGGGGATTCGCCGTGTCGTCGGCCGGTGGGTCGCCGACACCTATCGCCGTCGTCCGATGATCGTGCCCACGGTCATCGCAGTCTCCTGAAGTACACGGTTCTCCTGAAGCACACGCCGGGATCGGTCGTGCTGTCGTGCGAGTTGCTCGTTAGAGTGGCCGAATGAGCCTTGCTCGACGCGAACGGCACGCTTTGGTCACCACAATGTCGGAGGTCGGCCCGGAAGCCCGGACGCTCTGCGGCGACTGGACGACCCGCGACCTCGCGGCACACTTGCTGGTGCGCGAGCGTCGCCCCGACGCAATGCCCGGAATCATGATCCCGGTGCTGGCCGGTCACACGGAAAAGGTCCGGCGCGAGGTGACCGACCGTCAGTGGGCCCATCTGCTCGCCGACATCGATTCCGGACCACCCAAGTGGTCGCCCCTGTATCTCGTCGACTCTGTCGCGAACGCAACCGAGATGTTCGTGCACCACGAAGACGTACGACGCGGGGAACCCGGGTGGGAACCGCGCCGGTTGCCCGCCGAAGACCAGGATGTGCTGTGGAAGTACGCCCGGACCATCGGGCGCACCAGCTACGGGGGCACCGACATCACCGTCGACTTCGAACGACCGGGTGAGGGCCCGGTCACCGTCCGCAAACGTGGGCCCCGGACGGTTGTGCTGCGCGGGGAGCCCTCCGAACTGCTCCTCCATGCGTTCGGGCGGGACGAAGTTCGCCTCGAGCAGGACGGGGACGAGGCGGATATCGCCGAGCTCGCGGGATCTCGGCGAGGTCTCTGAACGGCAGCTACCGCCGTCGTGGAGTCGGGCCGCGATTCACCGTTGTGATCAGGGCCGCCGCGTGCACTCCGTGTTGCTGATGGTTCGTGAGTGGTCGATGCGACTACCCTGGCGGATATGGCAGGAAAGTCGGGTAGCCGCGCATCGTCCACCGCGACCTCTCGGTCGCGGTCGGGGACGCGCGCATCGGCCACTTCCGGTCGGACTGCGCCCGCTACCACCACATCGGCCTCGTCCGCGAAGACGACCTCCGCGCGTTCCGCGAAGAGATCGACAGCGAAGAAGCCGGCACCCCGGACCGCGAAGGCGTCGTCCGCGAAGACCTCGTCCGCGAAGGCCTCGACCCCGAAGTCGCCCGCAAAGCGGACGCGGCAGTCCTCGGGTTCGCGCGGCGCGTCCACGGCGCGTCGTGGCGCCGCACCTCGTCCGCGTGGCGGTGCACCGCAGGCGCGCCGAGGGTCGGGCGGGTTGCTCACAGCGATCGGCAAGAGTGTCGGCGCCGGTTGGTTCATGCTCGCCCGGGGGCTCGGCGCCACCACCCGGACGATGGGACGGGCGACCGATATCGAACACGGTCATCGGCGTGACGGGATCGCGCTCGGTCTCGTCGCGTTCGCAGTGGTGGTCGCAGGGTCGGTGTGGTTCGGCGTGGGCGGCCCGGTCGGAGAGTGGATCGAAACCGGCGTGCGTGCGATCACAGGCGGGGCGAGCGCGGTGTTGCCTCTCGTCGCGGTCGGTGTCGCCATGGTCCTCATGCGAACCGAACCCTGGCCGGAGGCACGCCCACGGTTGGTACTCGGATCGCTGCTCGTCGCGATCCCTGCATTGGGGCTCTGGCACATGGCATCCGGTTCCCCCACCGATGCCGCAGGCCGTTCGGAGGGTGCCGGATTCGTCGGTGCCGTAGTCGGTGGTCCGATCACCGCAGGCTTGACGGTGTGGTTGTCGGTGCCGCTCATGTTGATGGCCATGGGCTTCGGCATCCTGCTGATCACCGGCACCACGATTCGTGAGCTACCCGAGCTCTTCCGCGACTACTTCGGTCTGCCGTACCGCGACGACGACGGATACGGGCACTACGACGACCACGGCGAGTACGACCCCGAGCACGACGGCTACTCCGACCATCTCAACCCGTTGCTCTACGAGGACGGCACCGAGAAGCCGCGGTCGCGTCGCCGGCGAACCCCGAGCGAGAACTACCCGACCGACGAGGTCCACGGCGAGGCACGTACCGAGGTCTTGCCGCTGTGGGACGAGCCGGACGCGTCGCCGGTGCCTGAACCTGAACCTGAGCCTTCGAAGGCCCGGGCTGCGAAGTCGAAGGCGGCCGCGGTCGCGGCAGCAGTTCCGGCGGCCGCTCCCACAAAGCCCGACCCCGACGTCATGGAGCCGCTCGTTCCCGACCGCGTCGTCGAAGGGGATTACACACTGCCGTCCCTGTCGTTGCTGATGGAGGGCGACCCACCCAAGACCCGCTCGGCCGCGAACGATCAGATGATCGAGGCGATCACCGAGGTGCTCGAGCAGTTCAAGATCGATGCAGCGGTCACCGGGTTCACACGAGGCCCGACTGTGACACGGTACGAGGTCGAACTCGGGCCCGGGGTCAAGGTCGAGAAGATCACCGCACTCGCCCGTAACATCGCGTACGCCGTCGCGACCGACAACGTCCGGCTTCTCGCGCCGATCCCTGGCAAATCCGCAGTCGGTATCGAGGTACCCAACTCCGATCGTGAACTCGTGCGCCTGTCCGACGTGCTCGCGGCTCCCGCGACCCGCCGCGACCACCATCCGCTCGTCATCGGGCTCGGAAAGGACATCGAAGGAGACTTCGTTTCCGCGAACCTCGCGAAGATGCCGCACATGCTGGTGGCCGGCTCCACCGGTTCCGGTAAGTCGAGTTTCGTCAACTCCATGCTGGTGTCGCTGCTGATCCGGGCGACACCCGAAGAAGTTCGGATGATCCTGATCGACCCGAAGATGGTCGAGCTCACCCCGTACGAGGGCATTCCGCACTTGATCACGCCGATCATCACGCAGCCGAAGAAAGCTGCGGCAGCCCTGGCGTGGCTCGTCGAAGAGATGGAGCAGCGCTACCAGGACATGCAGGCCAGTCGCGTCCGGCACATCGACGACTTCAATACGAAGGTCAAGTCGGGTGAGATCACCGCACCGCTCGGCAGCGAACGCGTCTACCGCCCGTACCCGTACATTCTCGCAATTGTCGACGAGCTCGCCGATCTCATGATGACCGCACCGCGCGACGTCGAGGATGCGATCGTGCGCATCACACAGAAGGCCCGCGCCGCGGGTATCCACCTCGTCCTGGCAACTCAGCGGCCGTCCGTGGATGTCGTTACCGGTCTGATCAAGACGAACGTGCCCTCACGACTCGCGTTCGCGACGAGTTCGCTGACCGACTCGCGGGTCATCCTCGACCAGCCCGGCGCCGAGAAGCTCATCGGTATGGGTGACGGACTGTTCCTGCCGATGGGTGCCGGGAAGCCGGTTCGTATGCAGGGAGCGTTCATTACCGACGAGGAGATCTCGGCGGTCGTCGAGTTCTCCAAGACCCAGGCCGAGCCCGAATACAACGAGGGTGTCACGGTGCCGAAGGCCGGGGAGAAGAAGGACGTCGACCCCGACATCGGCGACGACCTCGACGTGTTTCTGCAAGCGGTCGAACTCGTCGTCACGAGCCAGTTCGGTTCGACCTCGATGCTGCAGCGCAAACTCCGTGTCGGTTTCGCGAAGGCCGGCCGCCTGATGGATCTCATGGAGACCCGGGGCGTGGTGGGTCCGAGTGAAGGCAGCAAGGCCCGCGAGGTACTCGTGAAGCCGGACGAACTCGACGGCCTGCTCTACTCGATCCGGGGCGGTGGCGACCCGGACGGAGGAAACGCCGTCGACACGTGAGGTGTCGTCGTAGCGCGCGGCCCATGGTGCGTGTGGCACAATCGGTGAAGCTGTGGAGGGGAGTATCCCCTTATCCGTGGCAGTCTCGTCAACACGTTCGGCACCGTTGCCGTTCCGGGGCTGCCGGTCCGAGACATACGTCGGGCGGGAGAGACCTCCGGCAGGTACGCATACCTACCGGAAGGCCGAGGTGCAGATGCACGTCAATTTGACCACGTGGCTGATCACGATTGCCGTGATCATCGGGTTGTTCGTCTTCGATTTCTTTGCGCATGTGCGTAAGCCGCACGCGCCCACCCTCCGGGAATCGGGTTTCTGGTCGGCGGTGTTCATCGGGATCGCGATCGTCTTCGGTCTCGTCGTGTTCGCCGTCTGGGGCCCGACCTATGGCGGTGAGTATTTCGCCGGGTACATCACCGAGAAAGCCCTCTCGGTCGACAATCTGTTCGTGTTCGTGATCATCATGGCTACGTTCGCGGTGCCGCGGGAGTTCCAGCAGAAGGTCCTGACGATCGGCATCGTGCTCGCACTGATCCTGCGCGGTGCCTTCATCGCCGTCGGTGCTGCTGCGATCAACGCCTACAGTTGGGTCTTCTACCTGTTCGGCTTCTTCCTCCTGTACACCGCCATCAAACTCATGCGCGAAAACGGCGAGGAGAACGAGAAGCCGTCGGAGAACAAGATCGTCTCGATCGCACGGAAATTCCTCCCGGTCCACGACGAGTACGACGGCGACAAGCTGGTCACCCGCATCGACGGCAAGAAGCTGGTGACCCCGATGCTGCTCGCGTTGATCGCGATCGGGTTCACCGACATCCTCTTCGCGCTCGATTCGATCCCCGCTATCTACGGACTGACCAGCGAGCCGTACCTGGTGTTCGCCGCCAACGCTTTCGCGCTGATGGGTCTGCGCCAACTGTTCTTCCTCATCGGCGGTCTGCTCGAGCGTCTCGTCTACCTTTCGTACGGACTATCGGTGATCCTCGCGTTCATCGGTGTCAAGCTCATCCTCCATGCTCTGCACGAGAACACGCTCGGCTTCATCAACGGTGGCGAGCACGTGATGGTGCCGGAGATCTCGACGTCCGTGTCGCTGATCGTGATCGTCGGGGTGCTTGTCGTCACCACGGTCGCGAGCCTGATCAAGACCAGGAACGACAACAAGAAGCAGCGGGGCGACAACCCTGATGACGACACGACCGAGGCGAAGAACCTCAGTCGTTGAACACACCCATCACCGGATTCCAGCCGATGATGCGGACAGCGTCGATCAACGTCAGCTGAGCGAACGGATCCTGAGCCATCAGCTCGTGGGCGGCTGCCTCGTCGGCGACGTCGACGAGGATCAGCGCGCCGGACCCGTCGTCCCACGGCCCGGTCGCTCGCACCGTGCCTGCCTCGACCAGATCTCCGAGCCAGGCGCGGTGCTTCGGCCGGTGCTCATCGCGCTGCTGCGCGGTGGCTTCGGAATAGGTGTATTCGACGGCGAACAGCGCCATGGGTTCTCGCTTCCGTGCAGGGTCGGCCGTGGGGCTCTTGCAGGTGGGGTCGATGCTCACAAGGTGAGCAACATCCGGGTGTTGCCGAGGGTGTTGGGCTTCACGTAACTCAAGTCCAGGAACTCCGCGACACCGGTATCGTATGACCGGCACATCTCCGCGAAGACCTCGGAGGTCACCGGCGTTCCGTCGATCTCCGCGAACCCGTGGCGTGCAAAGAACGAGACCTCGAAGGTCAGGACGAAGAGCCGCTCGAGTTCGAGCTCGCGTGCGACCTCGATCAGGCGCGTCACGATCAGATGCCCGGTACCGCGCCCGGTGACTTGCGGATCCACCGCGATGGTGCGGATCTCGCCGAGATCTGACCACAGGACGTGGAGGGCTCCGCACCCGACCAAGTCGGAGCCCAGTTCGGCGACCCAGAACTCCTGAACGGATTCGTACAGGGTCACGAGGTTCTTCTCGAGGAGGATCTTGCCGGCGTAGATGTCGATCAGTGCTTTGATGCCCGGCACGTCGGATGTTCGGGCGCGTCGCACGACGATCCGGTCGTTCGAGTCCTGTTCGTTGGCCGGTGAAGTCATGCGGTGAACAGTAGCGCGTGAATATACCGATATTGTGGGCGCATGAGCACGCCCCGCCAGTCTGTTGCCGCATCGGGCGGGAGCGGCGCAGCACCGGGACCGCATGCCGGTGCTGCGCACGACCCGGTCCCGCTGTGGAACATCGCCAACATCCTCACGGTGATGCGCATTGTGCTGGTCCCGGTGTTCCTCGTCTTCCTGTTCATCGGAGACGGGGAGGAGACGGGCTGGCGGCTCGCTGCGGCCGGTGTCTTCGCGATCGCTGCGATCACTGATCGTGTCGACGGTCAGCTCGCTCGCCGACTCGGCCTGGTCACGGATTTCGGCAAGATGGCCGACCCGATCGCCGACAAGGCGCTCATCGGTGCTGCATTGGTGGGTCTGTCGCTGCTCGGCGATCTGTCATGGTGGGTCACCGGCATCATCGCCGCGCGCGAGCTGGGTATCACGGCACTGCGCTTCGCGGTGCTGCGGCACGCCGTGATACCCGCCAGCCGCGGTGGCAAACTCAAGACGTTGGTGCAGACCGTCGCAATCGGTGTGTATCTCCTTCCGCTGCCCGACGCGGTCGCGCCGTTCGCCATGGCGTTGATCGTGCTGGCGGTGGTGCTCACGGTGGTTACCGGCATCGACTATGTGGTCCAGGCGGCGAGGCTTCGCGCCGGAGTGCGTCGCGCCGAACACGAGCACCGGCAAGGTGAACCAGCTTGACGTCGGGCAAGGCCTCTCTGGTGGGGACGACCCGTGCGGCCTGAACTCGTCGCAGCCCGGACAGCGGGCGCCGAGACGAGGGCAGATCAGGCTCGGAGCGGTCGCAGCGGCCGTCTCGGGGCTACTCACGCGTTTGGATTCTCCGTCGGCGTTGTAGTGTCTGTGCACCGCGGTATTCGAAGTCCGGAGGATGCCCGGGAACCTCGCGATCGTGTCGCGCGTTGTCGAGGTGTAGGCACGACGGACGAAGGAGGATGCGATGGCGCTGTTGTTGCGTGAGGCTCTCGGTGACAGCCTTCGGCGCACCCGTGTTTCGCAGAGCCGCACCCTGCGCGAAGTCTCCAGCAGCGCCCGGGTCAGCCTCGGCTACCTCTCGGAGGTCGAACGAGGTCGGAAGGAAGCGTCGAGCGAATTGCTTGCCGCCATCTGCGACGCACTCGATGTACCCCTGTCCGACGTGCTCTTCGACGTCAGCGAGTCGCTGGCGGATCGAACTCTGCAGCATACCGAATCGGGTGCGGAGACCGTCGACGTCGGCGTGCTGGCTCAGGACCCGCTGATTGCTCAGGAGTCGCTCATCACGCAGGAGACTCGCGTGGTGATTCCGGCACCTGCGGCGCGGGCGCTTGCCGCGGCCTAACATGGATCACGACCGTGTCGGCCTCGCCGGATACGGACGAAAGCGACACAGCGTGGGTCACCGTCCGGGGGGTGGCCCGAGTCGCCAGGTGGAATCGTCGGACCGGTCGAGTCGCAAGTGACCGGCACGACGGACCGGAACCGGTGCGCGAGGGTCGCGCACCGGGTCGCGTTCGGCGCGGCGTACAGATGGAGGCGGGATCACATCCATGGCTAATCCGTTCGTCAAGGGTTGGAAGTACCTCATGGCGCTCTTCAACTCCAAGATCGATGAGAAGGCCGATCCGAAGGTCCAGATTCAGCAGGCGATCGAAGACGCACAGCGTCAGCACCAGGCCCTGTCGCAGCAGGCAGCATCCGTGATCGGCAACCAGCGCCAGCTGGAGATGAAGCTGAACCGGCAGCTGGACGAGGTCGAGAAGCTCAATGCGAGCGCTCGTCAGGCCGTGATGATGGCCGATCAGGCCAGCAACGCGGGCGACACGGAGAAGGCGATCCAGTACACCAACGCGGCAGAGGCCTTTGCCGCGCAGCTCGTCACCGCCGAACAATCGGTCGAGGACCTGAAGGTCCTGCACGATCAGTCGCTGCAGGCGGCGGCACAGGCGAAGAAGGCCGTCGAACAGAATGCGATGGCACTGCAGCAGAAGGTCTCCGAACGTACCAAGCTGCTGAGTCAACTCGAGCAGGCCAAGATGCAGGAACGGGTCAGCGAGTCGTTGCGGTCGATGGACTCGACACTGTCCGCCCCCGGCAACACACCGAGCCTCGACGCTGTGCGAGACAAGATCGAGCGCCGGTACGCCGACGCGCTCGGCTCGGCCGAACTCGCGCAGAACTCGGTGCAAGGACGGATGATGGAGGTTCAGCAGGCCAGCGTCCAGATGGCAGGCCACAGCCGTCTCGAGCAGATTCGTGCCTCGATGAAGGGCGACGCCCTGCCGGGCGGTGCACCGGCAAATCCTGCCGTCAACACCGCCAAGGAGCCTCCGAACGCTGCAGGCTCCGCCGGGTCCCAGTAGCCGCGCAACCTCCATCGAAGCGGACGCGGAACCATGAGCACACCCGGTGACGGCCGGACCGGAATGACTCCCGGCCCGGCCGTTGCCGCGCTCAGAGAAGTTACCGATGCGGCGGTAGACGCCGCGCGCCGATGGCGTGATCCGGCAGCCAAGCTGCGCCGCAAGAAGCGCCGTGCGCGTCGCCGCGCCGGTTTTTTCGGGGCGTCCTCGGGTGCGTGGGGCATAGGCACCGTCACACTGGTCGCGGCGTCGGCGCCCGATTGGACGATCGTGGCCACTGGCGGGGCGACGGCCGCGTTCGCGGTGCCCGCGGTGTTCGCGCTGCGCAGGTTCCGCAAGCTCGACTCGGTGCCGCTCCCGCCCGCGCTTCCGGGACGCCGGTCGCTGCCGCCGCGAGCATCGGTGGCCCGAGCAGCGATGGAGCGGTTGTCGAACAACGAGCAGAGCCTGGCGAGGTTGCTGGCCATAGTGGCGAAGTCGGGAGCTGTGGCGAGCGACGACCTCGAGGAGATCGGGGAAGCCGCACGGTCGGCGTCCTCTGCGCTCGACAACGTCGTCGAAGACATCGTGGCCCTCGAATCGGTGGCTCGGGACAGCGCGACCGCAGGAGTTCATCTGGGTTCGGCCATCACGGCAGCGGGTGAGCGGCTCGATTCCGGCGTCGATCAGTACGAACAGCTCGTCTCCGCTGCTGCGAAACTTGCGGCGGCGCCCGAAGGAAGCACGTCGATGACGCTACTCCACCGGCAGCGTTCCGAGCTCATCGATGCGTCGGATCGCCTCGAGAGCTGGGCACAGTCGTGGCGGGAGATCGAACAGATCGAGCAGCGCCACCGGCACTGAACGGCCGTGCTGGGCCGTCAGTCGTCGACACCGCGTGCGGCGAGCGCCTCTCCCATGGCTTCGGCGGTCATGAGCGCGCCCACCACTACGGGCACCACCAGAGCCCGCAACGAGAACCCCAGCCCGCGGGCCTTGCGTGCCTCGGTGACCCGCGTAACCATCGTGCCCAGCAGGGGAATGCAGCGGATCGTCATCACGAGGACGAGACCTACCCGATCCGGATCCACACCCACTCGCCGGAGAGGCCGCACACCCGCCACGATCGCGTCGAGCATGTCGGTCGTGCGGGTGGTCAGCGTGACCAGCAGCGCAAGTGCGATCGCCAGAAACAGTGATCCGCAGATCACGATAGCGCGTTCCCATCCCGCCACGATCAACTGGAATACCGCGATGACCGCGATCATCCACAGCAACGGGCGCAACTGCGTCACGGTGAGGCGTAGCGGGATCCGGGCGAGGGCGTATACACCCGCGACAGTGATCGCGCAGGGGAGGACCTGCCATGGTTGCCGGATCCAGAGGGTCATGGCCACGATCACCAGCGCGACACCGACGAGTTTCACCCCCGCCGGCATGCGGTGCAGCGGTGACTTCCCGGGGTGGTGCAGGCCGACGACAGTCACCCGATGAGGTCCCGGTAGTACGCGATCGCCGGACCGGGTGCATCGTCGGCGACGATGCGACCGGAATCGACGACGAGAACCCGATCGAAATCGCCGAGCAGATCGAGGTGGTGGGTTACGACGACCAGCTGCTGTTCGAGCCCGGTGAACGTCCGAGCGATCAGCTTGGTGTTGCGCAGGTCGAGGAGGGTGGTCGGTTCGTCTGCGACCAGGATCTGCGGGTCGGTGACCATGATCGCGGCGAGGGCGAGCAACTGCTTCTGGCCACCCGACAGGAGATGGCTCGGATGGTCGTGATGCCCCGCGAGACCGAAGTCGTCGAGCACCTGCCGGACGCGCTCGTTACGTTCGGCCTCAGCGAGCCGGCTACGTCGCAGGGAGAACGCGACGTCCTCCGCGACCGTCGGCATCACGATCTGGTGGTCCGGGTCGGTGAAGACGAATCCCACCCGTTTGCGAACCTCGCGACCTTTGCGGCCGGTGTCGAGTCCGTCGACGATCACCGAGCCGGAGGTGGGGACGACCAACCCGTTGATCATCCGCGCGAGCGTGGACTTCCCGCTGCCGTTCGCACCGACGATGCCGATGCGCTGCTCGGTGAGGGTGACATTCACATCGTCGAGCACCACGCGCTCACCGTAGGCATGGCGCACCTGCTGGAAACGAATCTCGCTCATCGGGTGGGTGCAGCGATCAGTGTGCGGGGTCGGCCGTCGGCGTTGGCCTGATCGGGGACATGAGCAGGGCCGGGTAGGCCCGATGTACCTGCGCAGCCACCGCAGCTGCCACGACGGCCTTGAACAGGTCACCCGGGAGGAACGTGACGTTGGCTGCGGCCGCAGCCCACACGGTCAGATCGGTTCGCAACACCATCCCGGCGATTCCGAACACGTACAGCACCACGATGCCGCCGAGCACGTTCACCGCGATACCCGGCAGAACGCGGTAGCGGGGGAGCATGCGGGCACTGAGCCAGCCGATCACCGCGACGGCCGGAATCCAGCCGATCAGGAAGCCCGCTGTCGGGCCGGCGAGAGAGGTGAGTGTGGTCCGTCCACCAGCGAGTACCGGGAGGGCAAGACCGATCAGGATCACGGTCGAGACCGACAGCATGCCCTTGCGTGCACCGAGCAGGGCACCTGCGAGCATGACGCCGAGGGTCTGCAGGGTGATGGGGACGCCCGAGGACCCGATCGTGATCTGGCCCGGCAATCCGAGTGCGATGATGAGAGCGGCGAACACCGCGATCTGCGCCAGGTCGCGGGCGGGGGTACGGGGGCTCGGGGACACGTTCAACTCAGCTTCCGACATCGACTTCCGAATAGAGGACCAAACCCGTCGAGCGTAGGCGGGTTCGGGAAGATTCGCACCATCGCCCTGGGTGAACGCCGACCCCGAGAGGTGCCCGGGGTTCTGCGGGTATCCCCTGATCTTTCCCTGACTTACACCTTGAGCTGGTGTTTTCTCGGGGTTTCCGTGTCAGGATCGTGTGAGTACGAACGGAACGTGCCCAGGCACGAGGCGGGAGAAGAAGATGTTCTGGAAAGTTGTCGGTGTTGTGGTGCTCGTGTGGATCGCGCTTGCGGTGATCGGCGCCATATTCGACCACCTGTTCGGGATCCTGGTGCTGGGTGCGATCGCCTTCGGCGGTTACATGCTGTACAAGGCCATCTCCGGAGGAAATCGGCGCGACGACATCACGAGAGTCTGATCGAGACCTCGTAGTGCCCGGCGCCGGTCACCGAGGTGGCCGCGTGTTCGAGTGCTCGTGATGGTGTGGCAGTCTGGCCCGATGCGAGTGGCAGTGGTGGCCGGGCCCGACGCGGGACACGCAATTCCGGCCATTGCGCTGAGCAAGCGGTTCGTCGACGCCGGTCACGAGGCGGTGCTCTTCACCGGTGAGCGTTGGTGGGGTATCGATCTGCCCGGCGTGACGGTGGCACCGCTCGACGGTCTGACGCCGAGAGCCGACGACGATGACGGCGATGCGGGGGCGAAGATCCATGCGCGGGCCGCGCACATCGCGACCCTCCTGCTGCCCGGTCTCAGCTCGCTCCTGCCGGACCTCGTCGTCTCCGACGTCATTACCTCGGGAGGCGGAATGGCCGCCGAGTTGCTCGGGATCCCATGGGTCGAGTTGTCTCCGCATCCGCTGTACCTGCCGTCGCAGGGACTGCCCCCGATCGGTAGCGGACTCGAACGCGGAAGAGGACTCCGCGGGGGCGCGCGTGACGCGGTGTTGCGCGGACTCACGGCGCGCTCATTACGGCAGGGAGAACGCCAGCGTTCCGCTGCGCGAGTAGGGATCGGTCTCCCGGCCCGGGATCCTGGGCCGGCCGCGAGACTCGTCGCAACCGTGCCCGCGCTCGAGGTGCCGCGGCCGGATTGGCCGTCGAACGCTCACGTCGTCGGCGCGTTGCACTGGGAGCCGACCGGCGCCGTTCTCGAACCCCCTCCGGGTGGCGGTCCGCTCGTGATGGTCGCCCCGTCGACTGCCGTCACCGGAGTCGTCGGGATGCTCGATGCGGTGTGCGAGGGACTGAGTGGGCTGGGTATGCGTGTCGCGGCCACGATGCTCGATCCGCCGGGGAATGCGCTGCCGGAATGGGCGGTAGCAGGGCAGGGCCGTCAGGACGTCCTTCTCCGGGACGCCCATGTCGTGGTCTGCGGCGGCGGGCACGGGATGCTCGCCAAGGCATTGTGCGCAGGGGTGCCGGTGGTGATCGTGCCGGGTGGAGGCGACCAGTGGGAACTCGCGAACAGGGCTGCGCGGCAGGGGAGCGCAGTGGTGGTCCGGCCACTGGATTCCGCGGCGGTCCGGGATGCGGTCACGACTGTACTGGCGGAGCCGAGGTTCGCCGAGGCGGCTCGACATGCAGCCGCGACGGCGACGCACGTGCAGGATCCGGTCGCAGTGTGCCTGGCCGCCGTTCGCTGACCGGATCGTCGCTGCGGTCGGCTCGGTTCGGCCGTTACGGTGGTGGCGTGCGATTGACAGAGTTCCACGAGATGGTCCGAGACGAATTCGGGCAGTTGTACGGTGATGCGCTTCTGCGCGACCACGTACTGCTCGAGTTGGGCGGACACACTGCGGCGCAAGCGATCGAAGCAGGTCAGGAGCCCCGCGAAGTGTGGCGTGCGCTGTGTGAGGAGTTCGACGTGCCCGCCGTGCGTCGTTGATCGAACACATCTTCATGCATTCGAACAGACGTTCCCTTATGCTGAGGGAGATCGACGGTGAAGAGCGTCTGTCCACAGGCGCCGCTTTCATCCACAGGTTCGGCGGGTCCGCGGTCGTGGCAGCGAAATGTGTCGGTGCCCGGAGATAGCGTCGTCGGCAAGCAGGACGAGACACGATGAAGGGGACCAAGATGGCAGCACAGGCACACGATCGCGAGAAGGCGCTCGAGCTCGCCCTGGCGCAGATCGACAAGAACTTCGGTAAGGGCTCCGTGATGCGCTTGGGCGAAGACTCGCGTCCGCCCATCGCCGTGATTCCGACGGGGTCGATCGCGCTCGATGTCGCGCTCGGCATCGGAGGCCTGCCGCGTGGCCGCGTCGTCGAGGTCTACGGCCCGGAATCCTCAGGTAAGACCACGGTAGCGCTCCATGCGGTCGCCAATGCTCAGGCCGCCGGCGGTATCGCCGCCTTCATCGATGCGGAGCACGCCCTCGACCCGGAATATGCGCGCAAGCTCGGGGTCGACACCGACGCCCTGCTCGTGTCGCAGCCCGACACGGGTGAGCAGGCGCTCGAGATCGCCGACATGCTGATCCGTTCCGGAGCGCTCGACATCCTCGTCATCGACTCGGTCGCAGCTCTCGTGCCGCGCGCTGAGATCGAAGGCGAGATGGGCGACAGTCACGTCGGCCTGCAGGCCCGGTTGATGAGCCAGGCCTTGCGCAAGATGACGGGTGCGCTCAGCAATTCCGGCACCACCGCGATCTTCATCAACCAGCTCCGCGAGAAGATCGGAGTGATGTTCGGCTGCTTCAACTATTCCACGAGGGTGCAGTTGGCCGACGGCACGACCGAGCAGATCGGCAAGATCGTCAATCAGAAGTTGGATGTCGAAGTCATGTCCTATGACCCCGGCACCGACAAGATCGTTCCCCGCCGCATCGTCAATTGGTTCGACAACGGCCCGACCGACCATTTCCTCCAGTTCACCGTCGAGAAGTCCGTCGGCAATGGTCGTTCCCAGTTCGCTGCTACGCCGAACCATCTCATTCGTACGCCCGGTGGTTGGGCGCATGCGGGCGACGTCATCGCGGGCGACCGCGTTCTTGCGATGGAACCGCACCGTCTGAGTGATCAGCAGTTCGAGGTCGTCCTCGGCTCGTTGATGGGCGACGCCAACCTCTCGCCGAATCGCGGCGACCGCAACGGCGTCCGGTTCCGGTTGGGCCACGGAGCGAAGCAGCACGAGTACCTGGACTGGAAGACCGGACTCCTCGGCAACATCGATCATTCGGTGCGTATCAACGACAAGGGTGCCAAGTTCGTCGATTTCGCCCCGCTGCCCGAACTCGCCGAGCTTCAGCGCGCCGTCTATCTCGGCGACGGCAAGAAGTTCCTCTCCGACGAATACTTGAAGGCGCTCACCCCGCTGTCCCTCGCGGTCTGGTACATGGACGACGGATCGTTCTCTGTGCGTTCGAAGGGCCTCCAGGAGCGGACTGTCGGTGACAGCGGCCGTATCGAGATCTGCGTCGAGGCCTTCAGCGAAGGTTCGCGTGTGCGCCTGCGCGACTACCTGCGCGACACCCATGGCCTCGATGTGAGGCTTCGTAGCGCCGGTACCGCCGGGATGTCGTTCCTGACGTTCACGACCGAGGCGAGCGCGAAGTTCCAGGAAATCGTTGCCCCGCACATGGCTCCGTCCATGGAATACAAGCTGTTGCCGCGTTTCCGTGGGCTCGGCACGGTGACGCCGCAGTTCGTCGAACCCACACAGCATCTTGTTCCGTCGAGGGTGCTTGATGTTCACGTCAAGCCGGAAACCCGCTCGATGCACCGGTTCGACATCGAGGTCGAGGGCAACCACAACTATTTCGTCGACGGTGTCATGGTGCACAACTCACCTGAAACAACCACCGGCGGTAAGGCATTGAAGTTCTATGCTTCCGTCCGGCTGGACGTCCGGCGCATCGAGACGCTCAAGGACGGCGGCGACGCGGTCGGCAACCGTACCCGCGTCAAGGTCGTCAAGAACAAGGTGTCGCCGCCCTTCAAGCAGGCCGAGTTCGACATCCTCTACGGGCAGGGCATCAGCAAGGAGGGCTCGCTGATCGACATGGGTGTCGATCAGGGCTTCATCCGAAAGTCCGGGTCCTGGTACACGTACGAGGGTGATCAGCTCGGTCAGGGCAAAGAGAACGCCCGCAAGTTCCTGCTCGAGAACACCGATATCCGCGACGAGGTCGAGAAGAAGATCAAGGAGAAACTCGGTATCGGTGCAGTTCTGACCGACCCGGAGGCAACGGAAGAAGCCGACTTCTAGCCACTGGCGAATCCTGGGGAGGCACGGATCGCTGATCCGTGTCTCCCTTGACGTTCGGGACAAGTCTGTGTCCGGGCAGGCACGACAGTTCGGACGCGCAGTTTCGGTCGGTGGCCGCGTTTAGGGTTCTCGCCATGGACGATTCTGAAATTGTCGGGCCACCCGAACGCGACACGGCCACCGCACCAGGCGGTCGTCGGCGTCGAGCCGGCACAGAGCCGGGCGGCGGTACCGAAGTGCAGGCCAAGGACGTCTGTCTGAGGCTCCTCACCGATCGAGCCCGGAGCCGCGCGGAACTCGCCGCCAAACTCGAGCAGAAGGGCTTCGCGGCCGACGTGGCCGCGCGCACTCTCGATCGCCTGACCGAGGTCGGATTGATCGACGACGCCGACTTCGCTCAGCAGTGGGTGCGCTCACGGCACCTGTATTCGGGGAAGGGCAAGCGTGCGATAGCACTGGAGTTACGTCGCAAGGGCATCGACCAACAGGATGCGGCCGATGCCCTCGACACGATCGACAGTGCATCCGAGCGGGACCGGGCCGTCGAACTGGTGCGCAAGAAACTCCGCACCCAGGCGCGGTTGCCCACGGAGGGGGAGCGTCGCGAGATCGCCGCCGAACGCGACAAGCTGGTTCGACGCCTCGTCGGGATGCTCGCCCGTCGCGGCTACGCGCAGGGCATGGCTTTCGATGTCGTCCGCGACGAACTCAGTGCCTTCGAAGCCGACACGGGCGAACCACTCGACTGAACTTCTCATCGCGCCGGGCCGGTGATGTCCATTCCGGGGACGGCCGTGACGGGGACCGGCGCGTCGGGCGCACCGCCGTCGCTGGCGCCCCGGCGCCGGCTGGACCGCAACCGCTTCTCGAGCCACGTTGCGAAGCGAGTCAGGGCGCTGTTGAGGATGATCATGATCGCGGCCACCACCAGCAGCGACGGTAGGTAGTTCTGGAAATAGGCGCCGAGTTGCTGTCCGGACCGCACCACTTCGACGTAGCCGATGAGGTAGCCGAGGGCGGAATCCTTGAGCGCGATCACCATCTGCGACACGATCGCCGGCAGCATCACTGTCACCGCCTGCGGCAGGAGGATCAGCCGCATGGTCTGCCCTTTGCGCAGACCGATGGCAGACGCTGCTTCGGTCTGGCCCTTCGGGAGGGAATTGATACCGGCGCGCACGATTTCGGCGATCACCGACCCGTTGTAGAGGGTCAGGCCGGTCACGACTGCGGCGAGTGCAAGGTAATCGGACTTGAACAGGCGGTACTCGGCGAACACCTGGTACGCGAAGATCATCAGGATCAGGACCGGGATCGCGCGAAACAACTCGACGATGAACCCGGACACCATCCGAACCGGGCGATGCTCCGACAGGCGGCCGATACCCAATATCGCACCCAGAATCAAAGCCAGCACGATCGACAGCGCAGCGGCCACGAGCGTGCCCCGGATGCCGGGGATCAGGTACGTGGTCCAGCTCGACGACTCGAGGAACGGCTCCCATTTCGCCGCAGTGAGCTGGCCTTGCGACTCCAGCGCGCGGTACACGACGTATGCGATGACCAGGAGAACGACGGCTACGACGACGGACAGCACACGGTAGAGCGCGCGCGCTTTCGGGCCGGGAGCGTCGTAGAGAACAGTGCCTTCCGAACTCATCGGGCCACCTCGAATCGCTTGCTGAGCCAACCGAACAGCAGGCCGGTCGGGAGGGTCAGGATGACGAAGCCCAAGGCGAAGATCCCACCGATGACGAAGATCGCCGCCTCGTTCTCGATCATCGTCTTCATCAGCAGCGATGCCTCGGCCACACCGATCACCGACGCGATGGTCGAGTTCTTGGTGAGTGCGATGAGCACAGAACCGAGCGGTGCAATGACCGCCCGGAATGCCTGCGGCAGCACGACGAACCGGAGATTCTGGCTGAACGTCAGGCCCAGGGACCTACCCGCTTCGGACTGTCCGAGGTGGACGGTGTTGATACCGGAGCGCAGCGACTCGCAGACGAAGGCGGCGGTGTAGATGGTCAAGCCGAGGACCGCGAGGCGGAAGTTGTTGTCCACCAGGAATGTCGACGACGACTGCGGTGCCAGATTGATCTGGAGAGTCTGGGACAGGCCGAACAGGCAGAAGATGATGATGAGGGTCAGGGGTGTGTTTCGGAAGATCGTCACATACGCGGTCCCGACCGCCCGGGCGACCGGTATCGGCGACACACGCATGGCGGCGATGATCGTTCCGAGGATCAGCGCACCGATCGCGGACAACACCGTCAGCTGGATCGTGGTCCAGAATGCTTCGAGCAGTTGACTGCCGTACTTGCTGAGCAGATCCACAGGTCAACTCCGGGATCGAGGGGACGGGATGAGGGCGAGGAACCGGCCGGTCCGTGACCTTGCCACGTACCGGCCGGTGGTACCTCGGAACGCGACGCCGGTTCAGTACCGGTCGACGGTCGGCGGCTCCGGCAGCGGGTATCCGGAGGCACCGACGGTTTCCTCGAAGGCCTCCGCCCACGCTCCGCTGTCGATCATTTCTTCGATCGCATCGTTGATGGCGGTGCGCGAGGCGTCGTCGCCCTTGGCCAGGCCGATGCCGTACAGCTCCTCGGTGAACGGCTCACCGACGACCTTGAAGTCACCGGGGCTCTGCGCCGCGTAGCCGGCGAGGATGATGTCGTCGGTGGTTACCGCATCGACTGCGCCGTTGCGAAGGGCTTCGACGCATGCCGAGTAGGTGTCGAACTCCTGCAGCTGCACTTCCTGCGCGTAGGTGTCCTTGACGTTCTGTGCGGGCGTCGAACCCGTCACCGAGCACAGCCGTTTGCCGTCGTTGAGCGATTCCGGACCGGTGATCTCGGTGTCGTCGGCGCGCACCAGCAGCGACTGACCGGCAATGAAGTACGGTCCTGCGAAATCGACCTTCTCCTTGCGGGAGTCGGTGATCGAGTAGGTTGCGACGATGTAGTCGACCTCGCCGTTCTGAATCAGCGTCTCGCGCTGCGCGGAAGGCGACTCCTTGAACTCGATGTTCTCCTCGGACACCCCGAGCTGCTCGGCCACGTACTTGGCGACCTCGACGTCGAATCCGCTGAACGTACCGTCGGGGTTCCGAAGGCCGAGCCCGGGCTGGTCGAACTTGATGCCGACCACGAGATTACCGTTCTCGGCCGAGGTCGTGACACTTCGGGATTCGTCGCCACCGCATGCTGTTGCGGCGAGCGCGACGGCGATCGCGCCGATACCCAGGCGGATCGAGCGAGACATTTTCATCGAGTACCTCCGGTTGTGGTGTTCGATCGGGCTGTCGGGTAAGGAGCTAGTGGCCGAGAATCTTGCCCGCTCAGTGACTGAGAATCTTGCCCAGGAAATCCTTGGCCCGGTCGGATTCCGGAGCGGTGAAGAACGTGGTGGGGTCGGTGTCCTCGACGATGCGGCCGTCGGCCATGAACAGCACGCGGTCCCCCGCTTTACGTGCGAAGCCCATCTCGTGGGTGACGACGACCATCGTCATCCCTTCCTTGGCGAGTGAGGTCATCACGTCGAGAACCTCCTGAACCATTTCGGGATCGAGGGCGGAGGTGGGCTCGTCGAAGAGCATCACCTTCGGATTCATGGCGAGTGCGCGGGCGATCGCGACACGTTGTTGCTGACCACCGGACAGCTGTGCCGGATACTTGTCGGCCTGATTCGCGATACCCACGCGATCGAGCAACCGTAGGGCGTTCTCCCGCGCCGCGTCCTTCTTCTGTTTGCGGACCTTGAGCGGGCCCAGCATCACGTTCTCGAGGATCGTCTTGTGTGCGAAGAGATTGAACGACTGGAACACCATACCGACATCGGCGCGCAGTGCTGCCAGAGCCTTGCCCTCGGCCGGGAGCGCTTTGCCGTCGACCCGGATCTCGCCGGAGTCGATCGGCTCGAGCCGGTTGATGGTCCGGCACAGGGTGGACTTCCCGGATCCCGACGGGCCCACCACGATGACCACCTGGCCACTCGGGACCTCGATGTCGATGTTCTGGAGGACGTGCAAGGTCCCGAAGTGCTTGTCGACGTTGGTCATCGTGATCATCGGGACGGTGCTGCCGGAGTCCTCCGACGGCTTCTCCGAACCTGCGGCCGCTGGTGTCATGATCAAGACCCTATGCCGTCGTCGTCGGGAACCCCTCCATTTCGCCCCATCGACATGCAACTTTTACAGCGAGAGGTTTGCGAGACCGGAACGTCGCCGTGCCGGACGTCGATGTGGCGCGGCGGCCACGGTCACCGCCGCGGTGGTCCGTTATTCTCGTGAGCTACCCTGAGACGTGTCATTGATCGACGATGTTGCCCCGAACGACGCTGCTGCCCCGAACACAGATGCCCGGACCTATGAGGTCCGCACCTACGGCTGCCAGATGAACGTACACGATTCGGAGCGTTTGTCCGGCCTGTTGGAAGACGCCGGATTCACCCGCGCCGAGTCCGGCGCGTCGCCCGACCTGGTCGTCTTCAACACCTGCGCGGTTCGTGAGAACGCCGACAACAAGCTGTACGGCAATCTGAGTCATCTCCGGCCGGTCAAGGACGAGAACCCGAATATGCAGATCGCCGTCGGGGGTTGTCTGGCGCAGAAGGATCGCGCCACCGTGGTCGAGAAGGCACCGTGGGTCGATGTCGTCTTCGGCACGCACAACATCGGCAACCTCCCGGCGCTCCTCGACCGTGCACGCCACAATCGCAAGGCCGAGGTCGAGATCCTCGAGTCGCTCGAAGCATTCCCCTCGACGCTCCCGGCTAAGCGTGAATCACCCTATGCGGGCTGGGTGTCGATCTCGGTCGGATGCAACAACACGTGCACCTTCTGCATCGTGCCTGCCCTGCGCGGAAAAGAGGTCGATCGCCGTCCGGGCGACATCCTCGCCGAAGTACAGGCACTCGTCGACGAGGGCGTACTCGAAGTGACATTGCTCGGGCAGAACGTCAACTCGTACGGGCGCTCCTTCGCCGACCCGGAACAGCCCCGCGACCGCGGTGCGTTCGCGTCACTGCTGCGTGCGTGCGGCGACATCGACGGTCTCGAACGCGTGCGGTTCACTTCGCCGCATCCCGCGGAGTTCACCGACGACGTCATCGAAGCGATGGCATCGACGCCCAACATCTGCCCCCAGCTCCACATGCCGTTGCAATCCGGCAGCGACCGGGTCCTGCGAGCGATGCGCCGCTCGTACCGCAAGGAGAGGTTCCTCGGTATCATCGAGCGGGTCCGTGCCGCCATGCCGCATGCGGCCATCACCACCGACATCATCGTCGGATTCCCCGGTGAGACCGAAGAGGACTTTCAGGACACCCTCGACGTCGTCGAGCAGGCGCGGTTCACCAGCGCCTTCACGTTTCAGTACTCCAAGCGCCCAGGCACACCGGCCGCCGAGATGGATGAGCAGCTCCCGAAGGTCGTCGTCCAGGAGCGGTACGAGCGGTTGATCGCGTTGCAGGAGCGCATCACGCTGGAGGAGAACCGCAAGCTCGTGGGCACCGAGGTGGAACTACTCGTCGCGGCGGGCGAAGGCCGAAAGAACGCAGAAACCGCCCGGATGAGTGGACGCGCGCGCGACGGGCGTCTCGTGCACTTCCGGCCCGAAGGCAACATCGACACCGCGGTGCGGCCCGGCGACATCGTCACGATCGTCATCAGCGATGCGGCGCCGCATCATCTCGTCGCCGATACCCCGATCCTCACCCACCGCCGTACCCGCGCGGGCGACCACTTCGAACAGGGGCGCCTGCCCAAGACGAAACCGATCGGGGTGGGACTCGGCCTGCCGCGCATCGGTGCCCCTGAACCCCTACCGACACAGATGGGATGCAACGCATGACCACGGGCGAGAACAGTCCGAACATCGACAGGGGACCGGATAGTGATACCGACCGGCTGAGCGATCACGGGCTCAGGGAGACCCGCGCCGACCTCGAGGCGGCAGAACGCAGGATCGCGGGTGAGATCGACCCCGGAGCCCGGGCGATGTTCGTCGCGGTCGCGGTGCTCGTGCTGCTCGGTTCGTTCAGCCTCCCGCACGCCGGTGCAGCCAACGGGTGGGAGGTGCTCTCGTTTGCCTCCGACGCGACGGCAGAGTCGATAGCGCTGCCGTCCCGGATCTTCGTGTGGCTCGCGCTCGTCTTCGGCGCGGTCGCCTCGATCCTCGCACTCGTGACCCGTAAATGGTTCCTGGCTTGGGCCGCAGCTGCCGGCTCCGCTGTGTCGATCATCTTCGGGTTGCTCACCGTGTGGACTCGCCAGACGCTCCCGGTCGACTCCGGCGCGTCCGGACCTGGAATCGGGCTGTTCCTCGGCTGGCTTGCCGTGATGGTCCTGACCTTCCACTGGGTCCGGGTGGCCTGGTCCCGTACGTCCGCGCAGCTCGCAGCCGAGGCCGAGCTGCGGCGTGTCGCCGAGGAGGACGACCGTCGGGGAATGTTCGGTGGCCATCTGAAATAGGTCGCTCACAGGCACGAGACGAGCCCCGTACGGGCCGGTTTCCTACCGGCACGAACGGGGCTCGTCCCTCTTCCGCGAGGCGGTCAGCGTTCGCCGACAGCACTCTCCGCGGCTTCGGCCCACTCCCGCCATTGGGCGGCCTGAGCGAGCGCAGTATCGGCGTCCTTGGTGCGCCCCTTCGCCTGCGCCTTCTCCGCTTGTTCCTCGAATTGCTGGACTCGTTCGCGGAACTGAGCAGCACGGGCCAGGGCTTCCGGATCGGTCCGCCGCCACTCGCTGTCGGACGCTTCGCGGACGCGCTTCTCGAGTGCGCGCAGGCGGCCCTCGAGATCGTGCATCCGATCGCGGGGGACCTTGCCGATCGCTTCCCACCGCTCCTGCAACTCGCGCAGCCGGGTACGCGCTGTCTCGAGGTCGGCAGACGGGTCGATGGTCGAAGCGGACTCGAGCAGTGACTCCTTTGCGCGGGCGTTCTCCTCGAACTCGGCATCGCGTTCGGCGGACGCCGCATTGCGCGCGGCGAAGAAGACATCCTGCGCGCCCTTGAAACGCTTCCACAGCTGGTCGTCGGCATCGCGCGGGGCCCGCCCCGACGCCTTCCACTCTGCGAGCAGATCCCGGAACGCTGCAGCGGTCGCACCCCAGTCAGTCGATTCCTGCAGCGCTTCGGCGCGCACGACCAGCTCTTCCTTCCTGGTCTTTGCGGAGGCACGTTCACGATCGAGTTCGGCGAAGTGGGCACCGCGTCGGCGATTGAAAGCCTCACGGGCCTTCGAATACCGGCGCCACAGCACGTCGTCGGTCTTGCGGTCGACACCGCGGATCGACTTCCACTCGTCGAGAATCTCCCGCAGGCGATCGCCCGCGGCCTTCCAATGTGTCGAGTCGGCGCCGATCTGCTCGGCCTCCGCCGCGAGCACTTCCTTGCGCGCGGTGGCCTCTGCGCGGTGCTGTTCCTTCTCCTGCTTCTGGGCGACCGCGGCCTTCTCGGACTCCTCGATCACACCCGTGAGCCGGGTCGCGAGCGCATCCAGGTCGCCGATCACTGCTGCCGTCGGCAACGACGCGAGCAGTGTCTCAGCCGCTGCGCGACTCTTCTTGGCGTCACCGGAGCCGGACGTCAGCCGCGTCTCCAACAGTGCGACTTCGGTGGCGAGGTCGTCGTACCGCCGACCGAAGTGTTCGAGGCCTTCGGCGGCATTGCCTGCCTGCCACGAACCGATGCAACGCTCACCCTCGGCGGTCCGAACCCACGCGGTGCCGTCCTCGTCGACCCTCCCGAACCTGCTCGGATCGCTGGCCGGTACCGCCGGGGCATGCGGATGCGTCTGTCCGGGGACCGGATGCGGCTTGGGTGCATGCTCCGACTCGGTCGCATGCTCGGGCGGGGCGGGCTTCGGCGCACCTGGGCGTGGGGCACCCGGCTTCGGGGGACCAGGACGCGGCGGTGTGCCGGACACCCGCTCGGGCGTCGGGTCCTGTGCGTTCGGGTCGGTCATCGCTACCTCATCTCTGCCGCGCGGCACGGCTGCCTGATCGCATCGCTTACCGCAGGTCCGGTCACGGCCATCCGTGATCACGTCCGCCCCCTATTGAAACAGGTCGCGCGTCTGCGGGGCTCCGGGTCGGGTCGACTACCGTGGCCGTTGTGTTGATCGCCGCGGTGTTCGTGCCTTCCCCGCCACTTCTCGTGCCCGAATTGGTCGGACTCGCTGCTTCCGAGACCGACGACCTGCGGCACGCCGTGCTTCGCACGGCCCGCCGAATCGGTGACGTCGACGAATGGATCGTGGTGGGCACGGGAACCGAGGTCGCGGACGTGCGGTCCACGGCCGTCGGGACCTTCCGCGGATTCGGTGCCGACGTCCGTGTCGCCCTCGGTCCCGCAACCGGTGCCACCAGCGGAACGCCGGATGCCGACCTGCCGCTCACTGCACTGATCGCGGGATGGCTTCGCGAACGCACAGCGCCCGGAGTTCGCGCCGACGTGCATGTCCTCGCCCGCGACACAGATCCGGCCACCTGCGCGCAACTGGGTAAGACACTGCGGGCACGCCTCGACGCCGACACGACACGACGCGGATTGCTCGTCGTCGCCGACGGTGCCGCAACTCTGACAGACAAGGCGCCGGGCGCATTCGACGAGAGGTCGGCCGCGCTCGAGAAATGCCTGGCCGACGCGCTCGCTACCGGGGATCCGCACGGCCTGGAGGCGCTCGACGCCGGACTGTGCGAGGACGTCGCCCTCGCCGGGCGCGCCGCATGGCAGGTCCTGGCAGGTGTATTCGCCCAGCACCCGTCCGAGGCGACGATCGAGTACAGCGCCGCACCCTACGGTGTGGGGTATCACGTGGGGGTCTGGCGCCCGTGACCGATCAGGGGTATCGCCGACCGATCGCTGTGGTGGGTCCGACCGCCACCGGGAAGTCGGATCTCGGGCTGGACCTCGCCGAAGCCCTCGGCGGCGAGATCGTCAATATCGACGCGATGCAGCAGTACCGTGGCATGGACATCGGCACCGCGAAACTGCCGGTAGACGAGCGACGCGGGATCCCGCATCACCAGCTGGACGTCCTGGATGTCACCGAGACCGCGACGGTCGCGCGTTACCAAGAGGCCGCCACCGCCGACATCGAACGCATCCTCGCGCGCGGCCGGGTGCCGATCATCGTCGGGGGATCGATGATGTACGTGCAGTCCCTCCTCGACGAGTGGAAGTTCCCCGCGACCGACCCCGAGGTCCGCGCGAAGTGGGAATCCGTGCTCGCCGACGGGGGAGTGGCCGCGGTGCACGAGGCACTGCGTCGCGCCGACCCCGCCGCGGCCACCACGATCCTGCCCACGGACGGACGACGCATGGTCCGTGCGCTGGAAGTCGTCGAACTGACCGGTCTCCCGTTCGCTGCGTCGCAACCGACCGTCGGCGATCCGAGGTGGGGCACGCTGATCCTCGGGGTCGACCGCGACACGACAGATCTGGACGAGCGCATCGAGAAGCGCACCGACCTCATGTTCGAACTCGGACTCGTCGGCGAGGTGCGTGCGCTGATCGACAGCGGACTTCGCGACGGCGTGACAGCACCCCGCGCGATCGGATACGCGCAGGTACTCGAGTATCTGGACGGCACGTGCGACCTCGACTACGCCCGCGAACGAACATTCATCGGAACCCGGCGGTACGTCCGGCGGCAACGCTCGTGGTTCCGCCGCGACCACCGGATCCACTGGCTCGACGGCGCCGACCCGAATCTCGCTGCCGAAGCGCTGCGGGTTGCCGAGTCCTGAGGCGGCGAGCAGCGGGGCTCTCGCTAAGGTTGACTCCATGGAGTTCAGCAAAGGTCACGGCACCGAGAACGATTTCGTCATCCTTCCCGATCTCGATGCCCGGCTGACTCTCACAGCCGACCGAATCGCAGCGCTGTGCAACAGACGTCGCGGACTCGGAGCCGACGGTGTGCTGCGTGTCGTGCGTACCGGAGCGCTGGTCGCTTCCGGCCTGCTCGATGCGCTCCCGGACGGCACGAGCGCCGACGACTGGTTCATGGACTATCGCAACGCCGACGGGTCGATCGCCGAGATGTGCGGCAACGGGGTGCGGGTGTTCGCCCACTACCTCACCGCTACGGGACTCGAGAGCCGGGAGAACTTCGTTGTCGGATCGAGGGCCGGCGGCAAGCCCGTGCAGGTCCACTCGACCGGATCGGTTGCGGGCGAGGTCACCGTAGGGATGGGTCGGGTCGCCCAACTCGGCGAGTCATCCGCCACAATCGACGGCCGCGTCTATCCCGGAATCGGTATCGACGTCGGCAACCCGCACCTGGCCTGTGTCGATCCGAACCTGACCGGTGCGAGCCTCGCCGCACTCGATCTCACCTCGCCCGGATACGACCCGGGATTCTTCCCGCGGGGCGTCAACATCGAATTCCTGACCCCGATCGAGTCGGGGGCCGTCGACATGCGTGTGCACGAGCGGGGCGTCGGCGAGACGCGCTCGTGCGGCACCGGCACGGTCGCGGCCGCCTCAGCAGCCCTGCGATACGAGGGAGCCGACGCCGGCGTCGTCCGAGTGCGGATCCCCGGAGGCGTCGTGGAGGTGCGGATCGAGGACGAGCATGCCTGGTTGCGAGGCCCGTCGGTGCTGGTCGCGCGCGGCACGATCAGCGACGAATGGTGGACCTCGCTGGCGTGAGTGCCATCCGATCTCGTCGCGTCCGAAAAAACTCGAATGCACCGAATCGGACTTCGTGGGACGATGGAACTCGTATGACGAACACATCGCGCACTCGCAACATGACAGACGACACCGATCGCGTCGGCTACGACGGCCCAGACGGGTGGGCTCACGATGATCCCTCGGTGGGCGAGATGCAGCTCGAAGACCGCAGCGCGCTCCGGCGCGTCGCGGGTCTGTCCACCGAACTCGAAGACATCACCGAGGTCGAATATCGGCAACTCCGCCTCGAGCGGGTCGTGCTGGTCGGTGTATGGACCGGTGGCACCGCCGCGCAGGCTGATGCGAGTCTTGCCGAGCTCGCTGCACTTGCCGAAACCGCGGGCTCTGAGGTGCTCGAGGGGATGGTGCAGCGCCGCGACAAACCGGATGCTGCCACCTACATCGGTTCGGGCAAGGCCGAGGAACTACGCGAGATCGTGCTCGCCACCGGCGCCGACACCGTGATCTGCGACGGCGAGCTCACTCCCGCCCAGCTCACCGCACTGGAAAAGATTGTCAAAGTCAAGGTCATCGACCGGACTGCGCTCATCCTCGACATCTTCGCCCAGCACGCGACCTCACGCGAGGGCAAGGCTCAGGTTTCTCTCGCGCAGATGGAATACATGCTGCCTCGGCTGCGTGGCTGGGGTGAGTCGATGTCGCGCCAGGCGGGCGGTCGTGCCGGCAGCAACGGCGGTGTGGGTCTGCGCGGTCCGGGTGAAACGAAGATCGAAACCGACCGGCGCCGAATCCGGGAGCGCATGGCGAAGCTGCGCCGCGAGATCAAGGGGATGAAAGCGGCCCGCGACACGAAGCGGACTCGCCGACTGCGCAACGGGATCCCGTCCGTCGCCATCGTCGGCTACACCAACGCCGGTAAATCGAGTCTGCTCAACCGGCTCACCGGCTCAGGTGTCCTGGTGGAGAACGCATTGTTCGCAACTCTGGACCCGACGACACGGCGAGCAGCACTACCCGACGGCCGGGAGTTCGTCCTGACCGACACGGTCGGATTCGTGCGTCACCTGCCGACCCAGCTGGTGGAAGCCTTTCGGTCGACTCTCGAAGAGGTCGCCGATGCCGACCTTCTGGTGCATGTCGTCGACGGATCCGACCCTCTTCCGACCGAGCAGATCAAGGCGGTCCGCGAGGTCCTGACCGATGTTCTGCGGGAGTCCGACGGCCCCCCGCCACCCGAATTGATCGTCGTCAACAAGGTCGATGCCGCCGATCCCGTGACCTTGACTCAGCTGCGTGGGCTCCTGACCGACTCGGTGTTCGTGTCGGCGTCCACCGGTGAGGGAGTCGAGGAGTTGCGTGAGCGACTCGGACGCCTGCTCGAAGACCCGGACGTGGAGGTGAAGGCCCTCGTGCCGTACACCCGAGGCGACCTGCTGTCCCGGATCCATTCGGACGGGCAGATCCTCCACTCCGCGCACGAGGCGGACGGTACACGGGTGCACGCCAGGGTTCCGCGGGCGCTCGCCTCGGCATTGGACGAGTACGCCGCCTGATGGGTTCGTTGCGCGATGCCGGTGTCGCGACCGCCCTCGCGCTCGCCTGTGCCCTGCCGGGCGCCTCGGAGGCCGCCGCCGACACCGCGGAAGTCCCGGTCGCGGATTTTCCGGTGGAGATCCTGTGCACGCCGGACGATCCGGCCCTCGACGAACTGTCCGGCCTGGCGGAGGTCGGTGGGCGGCTGTTCGCGGTACCCGACGCGGGTGCCGACGAGTCGGTGGTCGAACTCGATGCGGACTGCGGAGTGGTACAACGGTTTCCGGTTCCTGTGGACCCCTATGACATCGAAGACCTCGCGGCCGGTCCCGACGGCAGGCTGTGGCTCGCCGACATCGGCGACAACACCTCCGTCCGACAGACAGTCGCACTGATCTCGTTGGATCCGGCCAGCGGCGCCGGCGACCTGCACCGCCTGACCTACCCGGACGGTCCACGTGATGCGGAGGCCGTGCTGGTTTCGGCGAGTGGAGAACCGGTGATCGTCACCAAGGCTTTGTTCGGTGCGAGCGGAATCTACCGGCCCGCGCGTGGTCGCACGGTCGACCAACTCGAGACACCCGGGCCGGTACCGCTCGAGAAGATCGGTTCGCTCATCCTCGGTCCCACCGACACCCCCGGTGGTCCGCTTCCCGGGGCTTCGTCGATGTTGATCACCGGTGGCGCCGTCAGCGCGGACGGCACAGTTGCCGCCGTTCGTACCTACACCGACGTCTACCTGTTCCATGCACCCGACGGTGATGTCGCCGGAGCAGTGGGCCGCGGCCCCGTGCTTCGCGTGCCTGTCCCTGACGAGCCTCAGGGGGAGGCGGTGGCGTTCACCGCCTCGGGCGATCTGCTGACCGGATCGGAAGTGATGCTCACCGGGGGCGTCGTCACCGGTGAGCGACCCCCGATTCGGGTGTTTCGCGGGGTGACCGACTATTTCGCGGCCGTTCCGGGAACGGACGCCGAGTCCGACCCCGGAACGGGTGTCGCCGGGTGGATCGGAGCCGCGGCGGCGGTCGGCTCGGTGATCCTGGTGGCAGCTGCCGCGCTCGTGTGGCGTCTCCGCGCGCGTCGCACCTGACCGCTCGGGGCAGGTCAGGCGTCGAGATCCGCGGCGACGAGTTCACTGATGTGCGCGAGCACAGCGTCGTCGTCGCAATGGACAGTGACCGCGACACCTTGTGAAGCGCCGAGCGTCATGATCATCAGGGCGGAACCCGCATCGACAGGTTCGCCACCGTCGACGGACAGTGTCACCTCGACGCCAGAGGCGACGACGGCTTCGGCGATGATTCCGGCGGGACGTGCGTGCAGGCCGATGGACGAGCCGACTTCGACGGTGTTGGCGGGCATGGGAACTCCTTTGTGTGAGGGCGGAAGGATCACGCGGTGGCCGGTTGAGGTCCGGTTTCGGCGGCTGCGGGTGTGCGGCGGGATTCGGTGCGCGTGAACTCCTTTGCGAGGGTGACGCAGAGCGCGGCGATGGCGGTGCCCACGGCGAGGGCGATGAAGAACCACAGCACACGGTCCATCGCGAAGATGACGAAGACGCCGCCGTGTGGTGCGCTCAACGTCACGTCGGTGGCCATGATGATGCCTCCGGTGACAGCGCCGCCGACCATCATGGACGGGATCACGCGGAACGGATCGGCTGCAGCGAAGGGAATGGCGCCCTCGGAGATGAAGGAGGCACCGAGTAGCCATGCCGCCTTGCCGTTCTCGCGTTCTGCGGTGCTGTAGAGACGCGGTCGCACGAGCGACGACAGCGCCATGGCAAGCGGCGGCACCATTCCGGCTGCCATCACCGCGGCCATGATCTGCAACGACGCGTGATTGCTGACGTCGAGACCCGCCACGGCGAACGCGTATGCGGCCTTGTTGACGGGGCCGCCGAGGTCGAAGCACATCATGAGGCCGAGGATCACGCCGAGTGCGACGGCCGAGCCGCCGGACAGTCCGTTGAGCCAGTCCGTCAGGCCGGTGGTGATCGCGGCGAGCGGCCTGCCCAGCACGAGGAACATTGCGGCGCCGACGATCAGACTCGCAAGCAGAGGAATGATCACCACCGGCATCAGACCACGGGCCCACGTGGGCAGCGGGATCCGGCCGACCCACAGTGCGGCGAAGCCGGCGATGATGCCACCGACCAGACCACCGATGAAGCCGGCTCCGACGAACACCGCGACGGCGCCCGCGGTGAATCCGGGCGCGAGGCCCGGGCGGTCGGCGATGGCGTAGGCGATGTATCCGGCAAGTGCGGGTACGAGGAACGAGAACGCGAGCGAACCGATCTGGTACAGCACCGCACCGAGGTAGATGGCGAGTCCACCGTCGGGCAGGTTCGTCAACGAATTGTCGACGACAATACCGGCGGCGGAGTCGGAGATGTCGTAGCCGCCGAGCAGGAACCCGAGCGCGATGAGCAGACCACCGGCAGCAACGAAGGGAATCATGTAGCTGACACCGGTGAGCAGGATCTGCCTCAGCCGAGTGCCCCACCCGAGGTCGGCTGCCGTGCTCTCGCCGGAGGTGTCGGGTGCGCCGGCTTCGACTCGTGCGGCCGTCGGATCCGCCGCCGCGTGCAGTGCCTCGGTGATCATCGCGTCGGGTTCGTTGATGGCCCGTTTGACTCCCGAGGCGATCACCGGCTTGCCGGAGAATCGCTCTCGGCCCTTGACGCCGACGTCGGTGGCGAAGATCACGGCGTCGGCGGCGGCGATGACGGATGCCGGGATCGGTGTGCTTCCGCTCGAGCCCTGGGTTTCGACCTGCAGTGTGACGCCGGCCCGTTCGGCGGCAGCGGTGAGCGCGTCGGCGGCCATGTAGGTGTGGGCAATTCCGGTCGGGCACGCGGTGATTGCGACGACGGACCGCTGTGCAGGTTCGGATGCGTCGGGTTGCGGGGCCGGCGCAGTGGTGGTGGCAGGCGCAGTGGTGGTGGCAGGCGCAGTGGTGGTGACCGGCTCCGGAGTGGTGGCCGGTTCGGGGGTGGTAGGTGTCGCAGGGAGGACACCCTCGACGAGAGCAATGATCTCGTCGGTGTCGCGTGCTTGTCGGAGCGCCGCGACGAAATCGGGCCGCACGAGCGCGCGGGCGAGCGCGGTGAGAAGGCGCATGTGATCGGCACCGGCGCCTTCCGGCGCGGCGATGAGGAACACCAGGTCGGCGGGGCCGTCGGGAGCGCCGAAGTCGACCTTCGGCGAAAGCCTGGCGAAGCCGAGCGAGGGGGCGGTGACAGTCGAGTGACGACAGTGGGGGATCGCGATCCCGCCGGGTAGCCCGGTCGCTGATTTGGCCTCGCGATCGAGTACAGCGGTGGTGAGTGCGTCGCGATCGGTGGCGCGACCCGCGGTCGCGAGCCGGTCGGCCAGCGCCGCGACTACCGACTCCTTGTCGGAACCGAGGTCGGCGTCGAGCGCGATGAGCTGGGCATTGATGATCGCCTGGCTGCGGGCAGGGCCGGAAGCGCTGTCTGACATCACATGTCCTTACGGGAGAGTGGGCGATTCGTGTGGTCGGGGGCGTCTGGGATGGGTTCGGTGGACACCGCGGAGGGGTCGACGGAGTCGGGGCCCGGAAGGCGTGTCCCCGGTAGCGCCACTGCGGCGCTGCCGTACGCAACGGCGTGGCGCAGTCGCGCGGCCGGTGCGGCACCGGCCCGCTCGGCGACGAGATAGCCGGCGAGGGACGAATCGCCCGCCCCGACCGTGCTGCGTGCGACCACCGGAGGGGGCACGGCGCGCCAGACTCCCTCGGAGGTGACCAGGACGGCGCCTGCCGGGCCGAGGGTGGCCAGTACCGCTCCCACCCCTTGCGACAGCAGCATGCGCGCAGCCGACGTGACGGATGTGATGTCGCCTCGTGCGGCATCGTTCTCGAGGGTGTGCGCATCGAATCCGGTCAATTGGGCGAGCTCGTCGGAGTTCGGTTTGATGAGATCGGGAGCGGTAGCGGGGAATCCGCCTGCCAGGGCCAGAAGCGGTGACTCCGATGTGTCGACGGCGATGTGGCAGCCGCTCGGGCGGAGCGCGCGTACGAGGTCGGCGTAGAAGGTGTCCGGGATACCTGGGGGAAGCGAGCCGGACAGCACGACCCAGCCGTCGCCGGGAGCGTTGTCGAGGACGGCAGACAACAACCGCGTGTGGGTCTCGACGGGGCACGGGACGCCGGGTTCGTTGAGTTTCGTGGTGGTGCCATCGGATTCCGCGATTGTGATATTGGACCGGGCGTGCCCGGACGTGGCGATCGCGCGGTAGGGGACTGCGCGGTCGTCGAGGGCTGTGAGCAGCGGATCTCCGGGGTTGCCGGGCAGTACAGCAAGAACGTCGTGGCCTGCGCGATGCAGGACGCGCGCGACGTTGATCCCCTTACCCCCGGGATCGACCGCCGTTCCGGTGGCACGGTGGACGGCCCCGCGTACGAGTGGCGTGTCCAGGCCGACAGTGCGATCCAGACTGGGGTTTGCGGTCAGCGTGACGATCATGCCGTCACCACCTCGATTCCATGGTCGGTCAAGCGGTCTCGATCCGCGTCGTCGAGGTCTGTGTCGGTTATCAGGACATCGACGGCATCGAGTGGTGCGAAGCGCAAGAGGTGGCGTCGGCCGATCTTGGACGAATCCGCAACCACGATCACCCGATCGGCACAGCGGACCATCGCGTGTTTGACAGCGGCCTCGTCTGCGTCGGGCGTGGACAACCCGTGTTCGATCGTGAGGGCATTCGTTCCGATGAACGCCACATCCACATTGAGGATCTCCAGGAAGCGAAGGGCTTCTGGCCCCACGGCGGCCTGGGTGGTGCCGCGCACCCGACCACCGATCAAGTGCAGCTGCACCGACCCCACCCCCGCCAGGCGTGCGGCAATCGGGACTGAGTTGGTTGCGACCGTGATCTCGGTATCGCCCGGCATGGCGGCGGCGACTCTGCTGGTGGTGGTGCCGGCATCGAGGATCACGCTGCCTCCCGAGCTCGGGAAGAAACCTGCCGCCGCCGCTGCGATCCGGTCCTTGTGGCCCGCGCGGGTGTTGTCTCGTTCGGCAAGCCCGGGTTCGGACACGGTGAGCGCCGTTGCAGGAACCGCCCCACCGTGTACGCGCCGGACGTGTCCGAGGCGTTCGAGGAGCGCGAGGTCGCGGCGCACGGTCTCCGATGTGACGTCGTAGCGTTCGGCGAGATCGGTGACGGATACGCGTCCGTGGCGCACGACGAGATCGGCGATGGCCTGCTGACGTTCCTCTGCGTACACCCGAACCCCTCGTGGCATCAATGTTGGATAATGTTGTTTTACGCCCGCATGCGTTGACATGTCAATCCCCATGAGTAGCCTGGATCACAGAAGCCGTCGCGGTGAGGAGACGAAATGACCAATGAGGCGCCAAGTCTGTGCGGCACACCGGTGGTGCCCGGGGTCGGATACGGTCCCGTCATCCGGCCGGCACCACGGCCCCAGATGACCACGACGACAGAGGTCGTTCCGGATACTGCGCGCGACGCGGAATCTGCCCGGTTCGAAGCCGCGGCCGGGGCAGTCGCAGATCGGCTGAGAGCACGAGCAGCACACGCCTCGGGGGCTGCTGCGGAAGTGCTGCAGGCCAACGCGGTGCTGGTGGAGGATCGCGCGTGGCGTGCCGCCGCCGACAAGAAGATCCGATCCGGATCCGACGCGCTGGCCGCCACCGTCGGCGCAACAGACCAGTTCGTCACCATCTTCGAGAAGATCGGTGGTCTGCAGGCGGAACGGGTCACGGATCTGCTCGACATACGCGACCGCGTCCTTGCCGAACTGAACGGCGATCCGGAACCGGGCATCGAGCTACCCGAGGTTCCCTCGGTTCTGCTCGCCGATGACCTCGCGCCCGCCGACACGGCCGGGCTCGACCCGGAGCGTGTCGTCGGAATCGCAACCTCGCTCGGAGGCCCGACGAGTCATACCGCCATCATCGCCCGGCAACTGGGAATTCCGTGCATCGTCGCCGCAGCCGGGCTCGACGACATCGTCGCGGGAACCACAGTCCTGATCGACGGCGGTACCGGACGTGTCGTCGTCGACCCCGACCGTAACGACGCTGAGGCCGCCGTCGAGCAGGACCGCGCCGACCGCGCCCGTATCGCGACATGGGTCGGGCCGGGAGCGACCTCCGACGGGCACCCGATCGCCATCCTCGCCAACGTCCAGGACGGGGCGGGTGCGCGTGCCGCTCGCTCGAGCCAGGCCGAAGGCGTGGGCCTGTTTCGCACCGAATTGTGCTTTCTCGATCGGGATGTCGAACCGACAGTCGCTGAGCAGGCCGACATCTACGCTGAGGTCTTCGACGCGTACGACGGCCGAAAGGTTGTGCTCCGCACGCTCGATGCGGGCTCCGACAAGCCGCTGCGCTTCGCCGACCACCCGGACGAGCACAATCCCGCGCTCGGTGTTCGGGGCATCCGCGTGGCGGCCGTGGCGCCGGGGATCCTCGAGCGGCAACTCGACGCGGTGACTGCCGCCGCTGAGCGCACAGCTGTGACACCGTGGGTGATGGCTCCCATGATTGCCACAGTGGCCGAGGCAGCCGCGTTCGCCGACCGGGTTCGTTCCCGGAACATGGTTCCCGGGGTGATGGTCGAGATCCCCTCCGCGGCCCTGCTCGCCGACCGATTGCTCGAGCACGTCGACTTCCTGTCTGTCGGAACGAACGATCTTGCCCAGTACACGATGGCGGCAGACCGGATGTCTCCGGAACTGGCGTCGCTGACCGATGCGTGGCAGCCGGCGGTGCTGGCCCTGGTCGCGCGCACGGCAGAGGCGGGTTCGGTCGCGGGCAAGCCCGTAGGTGTGTGCGGCGAGGCCGCTGCAGATCCACTGCTGGCGTGCGTTCTGGTGGGGATGGGAGTGACGTCCCTGTCGTGCGCTGCCTCGGCTGTTGCTGCTGTCGGTGCGCGAGTATCGGCAGTGACGCTGCAGCAGTGCCGAGATGCCGCGCGTGCGGCGTTGGCCGCGAACGATCCTGTCGCTGCACGCGCAGCGGCCGCCCACATGCTCGGCTGAGCGTTCACCCGGCGCTTTCATCGACCGGGAGCCCGTCAGCTGTGGCTGGGCCATACTATCTCCGTCGTGAATGAACGAGTGCGGCCGACGAGTCGCAACATGGGATTCGGCTGGGCCCTGCACGGCGACGGGCGGCAGATCGTGGCCGGCGCCGTCGTCGCACCCGACGAGCGGCTGTCATGGCCGCGCACCGTCGGCATCGGAATGCAGCATGTGATCGCCATGTTCGGTGCCACCCTGCTCGTGCCCACCATCACCGGATTCCCGGTGACCACTACGTTGCTGTTCTCCGGGATCGGCACGGTGCTGTTCCTGCTCATCACGAGGGGCCGCGTACCGAGCTATCTCGGATCGTCCTTCGCGTTCATCGCACCTCTGACGGCATCGGCGGGGAGCGGTGCGGCCGCGCAGCTCGGCGGTATCGTCGCGGCCGGTGTCGTGCTCGCCGTCATCGGTCTGGTCGTTAAGGCGCTCGGCTCCCGGGTGATCGACGCCGTGATGCCTCCCGCCGTGACCGGTGCGGTGGTCGCACTGATCGGACTCAATCTCGCACCGACCGCGGTCGGATCGTTCGAAGCGCAACCGTTGATCGGTGCGGTGACGCTCGTATCGATCCTCGTGGTGACGGTGCTCGGCCGCGGTCTCCTCGGCCGGCTGGGCATCCTCGTCGGCGTGGTCCTCGGATGGATCTTTGCATGGGTCACCGGAGGCCTTGCGCCCGATCGAGTCGATGCGCTGAAGGCGGCAGCCTGGTTCGGCCTGCCCGAGTTGCGCGCACCGACCTTCGAGTTGTCGGTGGTGCTGCTCGCCTTGCCGGTGGTCATCGTCCTGGTCGCGGAGAACGTGGGTCACGTCAAGGCTGTTGCCGCAATGACGGGCCGCAATCTCGACGATGTCGCAGGCGACGCACTGCTCGCCGACGGTCTGGCCACCACGCTCGCGGGAGCAGGTGGAGGATCGGGAACCACCACGTACGCCGAGAACATCGGTGTGATGGCCGCGACCCGGGTGTACTCGACGGCCGCGTACTGGGTGGCTGCGGTGACCGCGGTGATTCTGGCGTTCTCCCCGAAATTCGGGGCACTCGTGTTCACAGTGCCCGACGGCGTTCTGGGCGGTGCCACGCTCGTCCTGTACGGGTTGATCGGACTTCTGGGTGTGCGGATCTGGCTGGATGCGAAGATCGACTTCACCGACCCGGTGAATCTCACGGTTGTGGCGGCTGCACTTGTTGCTGGTATCGGCGACCTGACGCTCTCTATCGGATCGGTCGAGCTCGGCGGGATCGCATGGGGTTCGATGGGAATCCTCGTGGCATACCCGATCCTTCGTCGATTGGCCGATCTGCGCCGCTGACAATCCAGGTTGTCCCGGTCACAGAATCCGCTCGCTCCTGTCAGAAGATCTACGGCGGCACCAACGAGATCATGAAGGAGGTCATCGGCCGCTGCCTGAATATCTGACCGCTGCGGCGTTGATCGCGGACTCACCGCATGAGAGCGGTGCAGCACCGTCGAGATCGCGCCACGCCGGTTCCTGCGGCCGACCGGTCGAGATCGGTTCGGGCCGTGTGGTCGGAGACGTGTGGTCAGAGCTTGCGGATTACTGTGACCACCTTGCCGAGAACAACGGCGTCGTTGCCCGGGATGGGCTCGAACATCGGGTTGTGCGGCATGAGCCAGACATCGTTCTTCACCCGCTTGAATGTCTTGACCGTGGCCTCGCCGTCGAGCATGGCCGCAACGATGTCGCCGCTCTCGGCGACGTTCTGCTGACGAACCACGACCCAGTCTCCGTCGCAGATCGCCGCGTTGATCATCGATTCGCCGACGACCTTCAGCAGGAACAGGGATCCCTGGCCCACGACCTCACGGGGGAGCGGGAAGACGTCCTCGATGGCCTCCTCCGCGAGGATCGGTCCTCCCGCTGCGATCCGTCCGACCACGGGAACGAGCGCGGCCGACGGGACGTCGTCGGAGGGCACCGTGGGCACGGCTTCACCGCCGACGTCGGACGCGACCTGTGGGTCGTCGAATCCACGTACGTCCACCGCGCGGGGACGGTTGGGGTCGCGGCGCAGCAGGCCTTTTCGCTCGAGGGTGCGAAGTTGGTGTGCGACCGAGGACGTGCTGTTGAGACCGACCGCATCTCCGATCTCTCGGATGCTCGGCGGGTAGCCCCGCTCAGCGACAGATGTGCGGATAACCTCGAGGACGCGGCGCTGACGCTCGGTGAGCGCGGTGCCGTCGCTGCGGGACGACTTCTTCGACCGGCCGGTCTCGGAGTTGGCGTCCGTCATGGTCGTGACCTCCGTGCGTCGAGTTTCTGATGTGTTGTGTGTGATCTCTCGAATCTAGCCGGATCTGTGCCGTATATCAAACATCTGTTCGAGATTGTTTCGAACAAATCGGCGACATCGACCACATGGACATGATAGGAACTTCGAACAGGTATTCGTTCGAATGCGTGGGCGAGCCTTCCGACTCTTGATTGCCACGGAGGATCCGATGGGCGCAGCACTGTTGACGGAATTCCGGATGACCGCTCCGACAGGAGCAATGACGATCCCGCCGGCCCCGCCGCCACGGTGGGTGGGAAGCGGTGATCGGCACTCGGAGCGGTACGCAGGCAGGTCCTGCGCTCACCCACCCGCCTCTCCTGTCGGCTTCGGGCGTTCGCTGATGCAGGTGCTCGCCACAGTGGTGATCACGGCCGCCGCGATCACGGCGATCCTGTGCATCGCGCACATCCGTACGAGCCAGGCCGCAGCGGACGCCACCCACTCGATACCGGTCGTGACCGAAGCAGCGCCGCCTGCAGGAGCGGGCGAAGCGGTCACCGATGGTAGATGACGGTGTGGTGAAGTCCCACCCGGACTCGAGGAGCGCACCACATGTGCGGGTATTGTCTGAATCTGTCAGTCACACCACCCCGTGTGGTCGCGTCGGGACGACCCTGCCCCCGGGCGAGGTCGATCCTTCGAACACGGCATCGTTTCGTCGGCGACGTCGCGGCCACTACGGCAGCGACGAAGGAATCGACATGTACTGCCCGTATTGCCGGCACCCCGACTCCAGGGTGGTCGATTCGCGTGAAGCCGACGAGGGTGCCGCGATTCGCCGTCGTCGGGCATGCCCGGAGTGCGGCCGCCGGTTCACCACGGTCGAGGCCGCCGTGCTGTCCGTCGTCAAGCGCAGCGGGGTAACCGAACCGTTCAGTCGTGAGAAGGTCGTGCGCGGCGTCGCGCGCGCGTGCCAAGGACGCGATGTCGACAACGACGCCCTGAACAAGCTGGCGCAGCAGGTCGAAGACGCCGTGCGGGCCAAGGGTGCACCAGAAGTGCCCAGTCACGAAGTCGGGCTTGCGATCCTCGGGCCGCTCCGCGACCTCGACGAGGTCGCCTACCTCCGTTTCGCCTCCGTGTATCGGTCGTTCAGCTCCGCCGAGGACTTCGAACGTGAAATCACGGAGTTGCGCGAACATCAACGTACCCGCGACGTCTCCGCCGACGTCGACTGATCCGTCCGGACGGGTCGGTCTACAGGCGCGCAGAATCGATCAGCGGATCGATTCGATCGCCTTGAGTACCCGCTTCTCCGATACCGGAACCCGCGTGCCCATCCCTTGGGCGAACAAGCTCACCCGCAGTTCTTCGATCATCCAGTAGATGTCCACGACGTCTCGCGCGGTCCGGCGCTCGTCGGACAATCTCCCGAGCAATGTGTCGTAGGCCGCATACACCCGATCGAGGGCATCCATGGCCTGGGCGTCGCGATTCGCGCTGGCCGGCAGAGCTTCGAGACGTTGGGCGGCGGCAGCGAGATAGCGCGGGAGGTCGGCCAGGCGACGAGTGCCCAGGTCGGTGACGAACCCGGCGAAGAGCAACGAGGACAGTTGCTCTCGGACGTCGTCCGCAGCCTCGCCGCGAACCCGATCCAGCAGCAGGCCCACCGCATGAGCCTTGCTCAGTGCCGGGACCACGGATTTCAGCAGGTGCGCGACGCGCCGGGGGAGTTCGCTGCGTACGACCGCGGCGAGCGCGTCGAAATCCTCGGGTGTCCGTACCGGTTTCCCGTGTGCATCGATCAATTCATCGACCGCGCACACCCGGCAGTCCTCGACGAGAGCGTCGAACGAACCGTCCGGGTTGCGGCCGAGTGCCAGTCGCTCAGGATTGGTCAACCCGGAGGTCACGACCTTCGCCTTGGTCGGTGCAGCAGCGAGAAGGAGCGTGCGCAACCCGGCGCGGGTGGCAGCGCGCTGCGCCTGCGGTGTGCTCAGTACCCGCACCGCGACACCCTCGCTCTCGGTCACCAGGGCGGGATAGCCGGTCACCTCTTGTCCGCCGACCTCGCGAGTGACAGTCTGCGGCAGAGTGCCGAGGGTCTCGGCCGTCCATGCGACCGCCGGTGCGCGTTCGGTGCCCGAGGCTGCACGCGCAACCTCGGCGTCGACTCGCGTCGAGAGCTGCTTTCGCAGCGCGGTGAGACTCTTGCTGCGGCCCAGAACTTTTCCGCTCTCGTCTACCGCAGCGAACGTCAACTTCAAGTGATCGGGCAGTGTCGACGGGGTGAAGTCGCCCGGGTCGATCCGGCAGTTCCCGAGCCGCGACAACTCACGGGCGAGCGCGTTGACGAGGGGCTCACTGCGCGGGGTCATCGAGGCCAGGGCTGCCTTCGCGAAGTCGGGTGCCGGAACTACCTGGCGGCGAACCTGTTTCGGCATTCCCTTGATCAAAGCGGTGACGAGTTCCTGCCGCAGTCCCGGGACCAGCCAGTCGAATCCGACCGGCCGGACACCCGCGAGCAGCGCCAACGGGATCCTCGCGGTCACGCCGTCGTCCTCAGTGCCCGGCTCGAACTGGTAGGTAAGGGGAAACTGCAACTCGCCCTGTCGCCATGCGTCGGGATAGTCGCCCTCCAGCACAGCCGCCGCGTCCTGATTGACGACCGTCTCGGGTGTGAAGGTCAGCAGATCCGGTTCCTGCTGCCGGGTCTCCTTCCACCAGGTGTCGAAATGCCTGGCCGAGACGACCCCCGGCCCGAGGCGCCGATCGTAGAACTCGAACAGGGTGTCGTCGTCGACGACCAGGTCGCGCCGGCGCGCGCGGTGTTCGAGCTCTTCGACGTCGTCGAGCAACGCCCGGTTCTCATGGAAGAACCTGTGCCGCGTCTTCCACTCGCCCTGGACGAGCGCGTGCCTGATGAACAGCTCGCGCGAGACCTCGGGGTCGATCCGGCCGTACTGCACCCGTCGTTGCGCGACAAGCGGGATGCCATAGAGCGTGACGCGCTCGTACGCCATCGCCGCCTGCTGCTTCGTCGACCAATGCGGCTCGGAGTAGGTGCGCTTGACCAGGTGCGGAGCGAGCTTCTCTGCCCACTCGGGTTCGATCCGCGCCGCCATCCGGCCCCACAGCCGCGACGTCTCGACCAGCTCTCCGGCCATGACCCACCGCGGTGGCTTCTTGAACAGGGACGAGCCGGGGAAGATCGCGAAGCGTGCCCCCCGCGCGCCGAGGAAGTCGCGTTTGTCGCCTTCGCGCAGCCCGACATGCGAGAGCAGGCCGGCGAGCAGCGACTGGTGGATCGCGTCGCCGCCGACCTCGCGATGCGCGGTTTCCCAGCCCAGACTCAGCGTGATCTGACGAAGCTGCCCCTGGAGATCCTGCCACTCCCGGATGCGCATCCAGTGGAGGAATTCGGCACGACACAACTTTCGGAACTGATTGGACGACAGCTCTTTCCGCTGTTCCTTGAGGTAGTCCCACAGGCGGAGAAAGGCGAGGAAATCCGATCCGTCGACGTTGAACCGCGCGTGCTTCTCGTCCGCGGCCTGCTGGTGTTCGGTCGGCCGCTCACGGACATCTTGGATCGACAGCGCCGATACGATGATGAGGACCTCGCGCAGGCATCCGTTGCGGTGGCCCTCGACGATCATGCGCGCCATGCGGGGATCGACGGGCAGCCGCGCGAGTTCCCGGCCGGTGCCGGTCAATCGCAGGGTCTCGTCCTTGCCGAGGGGTTCGATCGCGCCGAGTTCGCGCAGCAGCGCGATGCCGTCGCGGATCGCGCGCGGGTCGGGTGGCTCGACGAACGGGAACGACGCGATATCGCCGAGACCGAGTGCCGTCATCTGCAGGACGACCGACGCGAGGTTGGTGCGCAGGATCTCGGGCTCGGTGAACTCGGGGCGCGACTCGAAATCGTCCTCCGAGTACAGGCGGATGCAGATGCCGTCGGCGACCCGACCGCAACGACCGGCGCGCTGTCGAGCGGACGCCTGCGAGATCTCCTCGATCGGCAGTCTCTGGACCTTCGTTCGCACCGAGTACCGCGAGATGCGGGCAGTACCGGGGTCGACGACGTAGCGGATGCCGGGCACCGTCAAAGAGGTCTCGGCGACATTGGTCGACAGCACTACGCGTCGTCCGGTGTGCCCGGTGAAGACCCGATGCTGTTCGGCAGCAGACAGTCGGCCGTAGAGGGGGAGGATCTCGGTGTTGCGCAACTTGCGGTCGCGCAGCGCGTCGGCGGTGTCGCGGATCTCGCGCTCACCGGACAGGAACACGAGGGTGTCGCCGTCGCCGGCCGACTGCAGTTCCTCGACCGCCTCGCAGACGGCGTCGACGGGGTCGCGGTCGACGAGTTCGTCGCCCCGCTCGACGGTCAACGGCCGGTACCGTACTTCCACCGGATATGTGCGCCCCGAAACCTCGACGATCGGAGCCGGTGTCCCGTTCGCATCCGCGAAGTGCTTCGCGAAGCGTTCGGGGTCGATCGTCGCCGAGGTGATGATCACTTTCAGATCGGGTCGGCGGGGGAGGAGTTGCGCGAGATACCCGAGAAGGAAATCGATGTTGAGGCTGCGTTCGTGGGCCTCGTCGATGATCAGGGTGTCGTAGCGGCGCAGCATCCGGTCGCGCTGGATCTCGGCGAGCAGAATGCCGTCGGTCATCAGTTTGACCAGGGTGTGATCGGATACCTGGTCGGTGAAGCGCACCGTGTAGCCGACGGTGTCGCCGAGCTCGGACTCGAGCTCTTCGGACAACCGCTCGGCGACGGCCCGTGCCGCTATACGACGGGGTTGTGTGTGCCCGACGAGGCCGCGCACACCGCGCCCGAGTTCGAGGCAGATCTTCGGGATCTGTGTAGTCTTACCGGACCCGGTTTCACCCGCGACAACGACGACCTGGTGGTCGCGGATCGCGTCCGCGATGTCGTTCTTGCGCTGGGAGACCGGAAGGTCTTCCGGATATCGGATCGGGGGAACGGACTCGACACGCTGTGTCTGGCGGGCACGCGCGGAGTCGATGTCGCGGGCGATCTTGGTAAGCGCGTCGTCGCCGCGGGCTCGATCGAGGCGGCGACGGAACCGATGCTCGTCGCTGAGGGAAACCGCGGTCAGTGCTGCGCGAAGTTCGCGACGATTCGGGGCAGGAGAGATGGACATGCTGGTGATACAGCCTAGCTGGTGATACAGCCTAGCGACTGCCGAGGTCGCGGGGGCGACACCGGTGGGCGAGCGAGTACATCAGCCGACCAGCGCCCGAGCCCGCGCCATAACCGGTGCGAACGCCGCTCGATACGGTGAATGCACCGTGTAGTGCGACAACCCGAGACGGTCACGGTTGTCGAGGATCTGTCGTGCCATCTCGTCGACCGTGCCGATCAGGAGGAAAGGCGAATCGAGGAGCCGGTCGACCGGCATCTCGAGGCCGGTGCGCCGGAGCAGCGCGTCCGCCGTGCCACGCCTGTCCTCGGTTTCACAGACGGCCTGCAACAGGGTGTGCCATTCGATGCTGTCCGCCCGGTCGCCGGCGCATTCGCGAGTGAAGGCGACTCGTGCCGCGGCCTCCGCGGCAGTACCGATCCGGAAGGTGCCGGGTGGTCGGCCCTGGATCTGGAACGCGCCTGCGACACTGATGATGTCCGCGTACTCGGCCGCGACCCGCAGGACCCGCTCACCGGTACCGCCGACGATCAACGGTGGCCCCAGATCGCCGAAACCACGGCGCTGGATCGGCCGAAGTACAGGGACGTCGTACTCCGTGCGGAGCGTCTTCTGCTCGGAATACCCGCCGCTCCCGAAATGATCCCGGAGTGTCGTGATCGTCGATTCGAGCCGGCGCGTGCGTGCGGCGAAGCCCTCCCATGCGATACCGGCCTTGTCGAACTCCCACTTCATGTGCCCCGCTCCGAGCCCGATCTCGAGCCGCCCGTCGGTGAGAATGTCCGTGGTCGCGATGTCGCGTGCCAGCAATACCGGGTTCCAGAACTCGGTATTGAGCACCAGGGTGCCCACGCGCAGACGACGGGTCGCGTCTGCCGCTGCGACGAGGAGCGGGAACGGTGACCCCACACCCAGGTGATCGGTCGCGTAGACAGCGTCGTAGCCCTCCTGCTCTGCATCCCGGCAGAAGGCGACGAATGCGCGACGGGATTCGAGACCGAAAATGTTGACGGAGAATCGGAACGTCATAAGTAGAGGGTGCCTCGTGAACGGGCCGATCCACCAGCCGCCGCGCGAGCCCATACGATGGCGGGAAACCGGTAGTCGTGGACAGGAGCTGGCTGTGGGTGCGTTGTGGCACGGATTCGCCGATATGGGTGTCGTGGAGCGGGACGGTGCCTTCGTTGTCGCACGTGGAGAAGGCGCGTACATCTGGGATGACGCCGGTACCCGCTATCTCGACGCGACGGCGGGACTGTGGTTCGCCAATGTCGGTCACGGTCGCGCCGAGATCGGTGAGGCGGTAGCTGCGCAGCTCGCGAAGGTCGCACATTTTTCGAACTTCGGTGATTTCGCCGCCGAGCCCACGATCGCCCTGGCCGAGCGGCTTGCGGCAATCGCACCTGTACCCGGGAGTAAGATCTTCTTCACCTCGGGCGGATCCGATTCGATCGATACCGCAGCAAAGCTCGCCCGCCGCTACTGGCAGGAATGCGGTCGATCGGGCAAGACGCTGATCGTGAGCCGTGAGAAGGCGTACCACGGGATGCACGTCGGGGGTACGTCGATGGCGGGTATCCCCGTCAACGCAGAGGGTTACGGCTCGCTGTGGACCGACACCGCCACCGTGCCCTGGGACGACGCCAAAGGCCTGCTCGAACTCATCGAGAAGGTCGGGGCCGACAACATCGCTGCGTTCTTCTGCGAACCGATCATCGGCGCCGGCGGCGTGTACCTGCCGCCGGACGGCTACCTCACAGAGATCCGCGAGATCTGCCGCGACCACGACATCCTGTTCGTGGTCGACGAAGTGGTGACCGGGTTCGGCCGGATCGGCGGCTCGTGGTTCGCGTCGACGAGGTTCGATCTGCAGCCCGACATAATGACCACCGCCAAGGGACTGACGTCGGGATATCTACCGATGGGTGCGGTGTTCGTGGCGCCCCACGTTGCCGAACCGTTCTTCGCCGGTGGTGTGTGGTGGCGCCACGGCTACACCTACGGCGGTCATGCGGCGGCAGCCGTGGCGGCACACGCCAACCTCGACATCGTCGAACGCGAGAGCCTGCTCGACGAGTCTGCGCGCCTCGAGACGACGCTGCACGAGAAACTCGCTCCGCTCGCGGATCATCGGCGTGTCGTGGAGGTGCGGAGCGGTCTCGGTGCGGTCGCGGCTGTGCAGCTTGCCGACCCTGGTGAGGCATTGGGCTTCGTCAAGACCTTGCGGGAGCACGGCATCTCGGGCCGCGCAGCCGGTCAGGGTGCGATGCAGATCTCACCGTCGTTCGTCATGACGGACGAGCAGGTGCAGGAACTCGCCGACGGATTCGCTGCAGCACTGGGCTGACCGGGTCGGTCAGCGTCGACTGCGGACCCGCCGCAACAGGCGGCGGATCCGGGTCTTCGCACTCATCGGCACCTCGGTGAGCGGCACTTCCTCAGTGCCATCCTGTGCCGCGACCGCTCGCGCGTACCGTTCGTGAAGGACCGACCGGATCTCGTCGGGGCTGTAGTCGCGACGCCTGCGTTCGTTGCGCAGGGTGATCGCACCTGTCGCCGCGACTCCCACGACGCCGGCGAGTCCGAGCAACTTCCACATCGTGCTGGTACGAAGGGCCATGCAGCGACCCTAACCGGGGGTGGCTCATGGCAGGCTTTCCCCATGCACACCCGAGGCCCCCTGCAACCTGGTCCGACGCCGTCGCGCATCACTCTGGACGAGGCGGTGGATCTCACACGTACGGGGGACATCTGGGTCTTCCGCGGTACCAGTGGGGCGGACAGGGGTCTTAACTGTTCCTCAAGGAATAGGTAGACATCAGCGTTTATCTGTGAATATAGTAGAAGTATGAAACTGTCGGAGTGGGCGAAGCAGGCGGGAGTCCACTACCAGACAGCCTGGCAGTGGGCAAAGGACGGCAAAATGCCGGTTCCGGTTATGCAGACCCCCTCCGGAAGTTGGATTGTT